>NZ_DAHVSH010000090.1:0-4897 GCF_027324685.1 Haloactinopolyspora sp. | reverse complement strand
GACGGCCGAACCCGTACGCTCGAGGAAGTCGGGCGTGAGTTCGGCGTGACCCGCGAGCGGGTCCGCCAGATCGAGCACCGGACGCTGACGAAGCTGCGCCGCACCGAGTGGGCCAGCGAGCTGCGCGACTTCCTGTCCTAGCCACCTAAATGATCATGTTCACTAGGCAATCGCCAACGACACCAGGCGTGCACGGGTGGTGATGCGACACAACGCCTCGTGGTGTAGCGCACGGACGCTGTGACCATCCCCGCCGGCTGCCGCGGCCCAGGCCGATACGCTGAAGCCGTGCGTAGACGTCGAGCTCGCGGCATCGAGGGCATCGAGAGCCTCGAACCCGGTGAGCGTGTCCTGGCTACCGCGGACGGCCCCGACGGCCCGGTGACGGCCACGACCCGTCGCCTCGTCCTGCCGACCGGCACGTCGTTGGCCTGGACCGCGATCGAGACCGCCGGGTGGGATCGCGCGGAGTCGGTGCTCACCGTGGCCGAGGTGCCGGTCACCACCCCCAAGGGACGCCGGCACCGGCTCCGGCTCGATCGGCCCGGCCGGTTGACCGACGTCGTGCGCGAGCAGGTGACAGCCAGCGTCGTCATCAGCCGCCGCATGCCGGTCGACGGTGCCCGCGGTGTCCGGGTGACCGGGCGGCGTACGCCCGACGACGAGCTCATCTGGTCCGTGCAGCTCGATGCGGGCATCGACATCGACGATCCGGCCACCCGAGCGCGCGTGGACGAGGCCGTAGCGCTCGTCCGTAGCGAGGTCGAGTGAATCAGTCGGCCGGAGCGCCCGGCGAGGAGATGCGGGCGGCATGGTCGGCGAGGCCGTCGACGCACTGCTGGAGGAACGACGTCAAGCTCCGGCGGTAGATCCCGCCCATCCCCGGCACCTTGGCGCGAAACGTCGAGTGCCAGCGGATGACGGTGCCGCCGTTCTCGGTTTCGGTCAGATCGATGTCGGCGCGGTAGTCACGGATCGCCATACCTTCCAGCAGGACGTAGCTGAGCCGGCGTCCCGGCACCGACTCGACGACCTGTTCGCGGTTCCTGATCCGCCCGGTCCGGAAGATCCGGATCTCTCCGACGCCGTCGGGGTGCTCGGCCGGGCGCTCCAGCTCGAACGACCCCAGCGGCGACCACGTGGGCCAGGTCGCACCGTCGCGCAGCAGCGCGTGAACAGCGTGCGCAGGTGCCGACGTGGTCGCTGTCACGTCGATGTCCTGTATGGCCATGGCGGGCCTCCTTCGTCTGTACCAAATGGTACAACTACGATATGCGACGTGAGCAACGCGGGCCCGAGCGGCCGGGCAGGCCTGCTGGCCGCAGCCGTGGAGTACGTCGCGACGCATGGCATCGGCGAGCGCAGCCTGCGCCAGATCGCCGCCGCGCTGGGGACCAGCCACCGGATGCTGATCTACCACTTCGGGTCGAAAGAGGGGCTGCTGGTCGAGGTGGTCCGCGAGGTGGAGCGGCGCCAGCGCGAACTGCTGGCCGCACTCGGCGAGCAAGCCGAGTTGTCGCCGCGTGAAGTCGCCGAGCAGTTGTGGAACCGGCTCACCGATCCGGCACTCGGACCGTACGAGCGGCTGTTCTTCGAGCTGTACGGCCGAGCCCTGCAGGGCGACCCGGCCGCCAGGCCGTTGCTCGAGGGTGTCGTCGAGATGTGGGTGGTGCCGCTGTCGGCGGCACTGCAGCGAGCGGGCCTGACGCCGGAGGAGGCACGCACGCACGCGCGCCTGGGCGTGGCGGTCGCCCGGGGCCTGCTGCTCGACCTGCTGGCCACCGAAGACCGCGACGCGGTCGACGCGGCGATGCAGCGGTTCATCGTGTTGTCGGGGTTGGACACGCCCGGTAGAGAACAGAGCGCAAGCGGGGTGCGATGAACCAGAGCGGCCGATCCAGTGCGCGAGCCCGTCCGGTCACGACCCGCAACGCCCAGTTCCAGGAGTGGTCGGCGCTGCTGACCAATCGCGGTAAACGGCGACGTTCCGGAGCGTTCCTCATCCAGGGCGTGCGGCCCATCACCATGGCTGACCGGGCCGGCTGGCCGTTGCGGGCACTGTTGTATCCGCGCGGCTCGCAGCCTTCCGCTTGGGCGCGCGAGCTCATCGGCACCAGCCGAGCGGCCAGGTTCGAGCTCGACCCGCAGCTCCTCCGTGAGCTCGGCCAGCAAGAGAGCGAAACCCCCGAAGTCATCGCTGTCGGCGAGCTCGCCGCCGACGACGTCGCCCGGTTACCGGTCGGCCCGGACATGCTCGTCGTCGTCTTCGACCGCCCCACCAGCCCGGGCAACCTCGGCACTCTCATCCGCGCGGCGGACGCGCTCGGCGGGTCCGGGCTGATCACCACCGGGCACGCCGCCGACATCTACGACCCCAAGTGCGTCCGGGCCAGCACCGGCTCGCTGTTCGCCGTTCCCGCCGTGCGGCTGGAATCGACGGAGGCCACGGTGCAGTGGATCACGGCATGCCGCGACGGCGGGGTGCCTGTCCGGGTGGTGGGCCTGGACGAGTCCGGTTCGGTGCCGCTCGCGGAGGCGACGTTGACCGGGCCGACCGTGCTGGTCGTCGGGAACGAGAAGACCGGGATGAGCGCCTCGTGGCGCGAGGTGTGCGACGAGATGGTTCAGATTCCGATCGGGGGAACGGCGAGCTCCCTCAACGCCGCCTCGGCCGGAACCGTGGCGCTCTACGAGGCCGCCCGGCAGCGGGGGTTCCCGTCCGGGTGAAGGTGCGCCGGGCGAGGGTGCGCCGGGGGAGAGTGGCGCGCGCCACCACTAATCCACGAGGTGGCCGGCACCGGTTCGGATGAACTCGGCGCCGGCCACTCTGCGGGGCCTGATCCGCGACGCGCTGGCCTCCGTCAGCGCTCGGGCGCCGTGACTCGGCCGCCCGGCTCGTCCCGCAGGCGATACGCCGATCCGACGGTCTGGGCGACCTCGTTCCCGGCTGCGTCCCAGGCCCTGGCGCGCAGCGCCACCGAGCCGTCGCTGTCGGCGAGCTTGGGATGCTTGACCAGGACGTTGAAGCGGCCGTCACCCAGCGGACGGATCCGGGTCGCATCGACCCACGTCGTGCCACCGTCGAACGACGCCTCCAGCTCCAGTCCCTTCACCTGGCGCTGGCTGCCGGGCTCGGAGCCACGCACGTGCACCACGAACTGCAGGGGACGCCCCGCCCGCGCGGTGTTGTCCAGAGCCAGCGGGATGTCGTAGCTGATGAACAGCAACGGCTCGTAGCCGCACGGCGATGGATCGATGGCGTACATGTGCGGTAGACAGCCGTAGGGATGCTCGACCTCGTCCTCCTCCGGCGCGCCGTTCGTCGTGAACGTCCACGTGGTCGTCGTGTTCTCCAGGGTGCTCTCCAACCGGTAGGTCCCCGTGTCCGACGGCAGGGTGAAATCGAGCACGGTGCCCCACTTCTCGCCGGCCGGGACCGGTCGTCCCTCGTGGAACAGGCGAACCTCGCCTGGTGCGATGTCACCCTGGACCCGGGTTCCGTCGCCGGTGACGGCGGCCGGGCTGAACCACAACACGTCGCCCTGCCGGCAGGCAGCGCACATGGCGTGCGCCCGGGGCTGACCGGTGAACTCGAGCACCCGCTGTCCCTGCGTCGCCGGCGTGGAGTTCCACGCCTCGTGCTCATGGTCGGTATCGGCGACGACGCGAGCGGTGTGTGCGGACACGGTCTGCTCACTCGGGTCGGTGAAGTGATAGTGGTGCGACCACACGACGTCAGCGCCGGCGACGTTGTAGTACTCAGAACGCCGGCTCGGGGCGTCGAACGTGACCGGGATGCTGAAACTGTGCGTCTCTTCGGGCCGGTAGGTGTGGATGGCCTCCTCGGTGTTGTTCCGGTCCGGGACCGGCTGGTACTCGGCGTGGTACGACGCGTCCACCTGCTTCAGGTCAGCGGCATCGGCCCCGTACGTCGGATCGGCCGGGACGGCGCCGACGTCGTAGAACCACAGCTTGTACTCGTACGGGCTGGCCAACGCGGTCTCGATGCCGACCTCGGGGTTCTGCTCGCCGGCGAGCAGGTCTTCGATGTGCTGGGCTTCCGGCTGGTCCAGCTCCAGCACCGGAATAGTCAGGTCGTCTTCGTAGGTGGACAGGACCAGCGTCCCGGGGAAGTTGCAGTAGGTCATGACGAAACCGGCTGCCCCGGCCTCCGCGGCGGTACGCACACGCTCGGCCACCTCGCCCGCGGGGTTGCCGAGCGCGCCGCAGTGGCCCCAGAGCTCGGCGAAGTCGCCGTAGACCAGGGCGCCGCGCACGTCGCGGCCGGCTTCCACATCCGCCCACGGCACCAGCCGGGCGTCGCGGTCCTGGTCGAACTTCGGCACCGCGCCGGACCACAACGAGTTGTGCTTGGCGGAGGTGACGTACCGCGGATGCAACCGCACGCCGTCTCTGCCCGGCAACTTCAGCGTGGCCTGCGGCTCGAACAGTCGGGTGTGGTACTTGAAGTGGAACGAGCCGGTCTGCGGCTCGTCACCGGTCGGGAGCACCCAGCGCTCGCGATTACCGAGAGACCAGCTGCTGTAGGACTTGCCGGTGGCGGTCGTGCGGGTGAACGAGACGACGTTGTTCTCGCCGCGCGCCGGCCGGTCGGTCTGGACGACGATGGGTTCCAGCTCGGTCAGGTCGAGCACGACGGTCGTGGCGCCGTCGACGCGAACCTCCGGGATGACGGCCTGAGCCGACTGCGGCCGGGCTCGGCCGGACGGGAACCACCCTTGTGTCGTGCTCACCTTGTGGATCCCGTCCGGAACGAGCACGGTGGTCGTCAAGACGCCGGGCTCGCCGGTCTCGTCCCACTCGCGGGACGAGGCGGTCCACGGCAGGTCCTGGTCGTCGATGCGCAGCACGGTGACGGCGCTGACGACGGTCGCGT
>NZ_DAHVSH010000088.1:0-19772 GCF_027324685.1 Haloactinopolyspora sp. | reverse complement strand
CACTGGTCGGCGAAGGATCACAGCAGTCCGCCGGGGAGGTCACATTCTGATTGCGGAGTGGGATCGCCTCGGGGTAAAGGCTTGCCGCTCGGGTCGACCGACACATAGAAAGAATGTCGCGTCGGTGTATTCAAGCCTGGCACTAGGCTGTCAAACCGTCGTAGCGGCGCATCGACCGGTGTCGTCGCGTGCCCTTACCTCAGGTAGATCCCAGGAGGCATCCATGCGAGTCTCGGCACGCAAGTCGGCGGTCGTTGGGGCCGCCGCGTTGGCGCTCGCGTTGAGCGCGTGCGGCGGTGACGACGGCGGTGACGACGGCGGCGGCGAGGCCAGCGGCGGCGGTGGCGCGATCACCATTCGCGGCTGCAACCCGGAGAACCCGCTCATCCCCGGCATGACGAACGAGACATGCGGCGGGGACGTTCTCGACCAGCTCTTCTCCCGGCTCGTTCGCTACGACTCCGAGACCGCCGAGCCGCACAACGAGATCGCCGAGTCGATCGAGTCCGAAGACAACATCAACTGGACCATCACCGTCGCCGACGGCTGGACGTTCCACAACGGTGAGCCGATCACCGCGCAGAGCTTCGTCGACGCGTGGAACTGGAACGCCTACGGGCCCAACGGCGCGTTGAACGCCTACTTCTTCGAGCCCATCGAGGGCTACACCGAAGCCCAGGGCGAATACGACGAGAGCGGCGCCTACGTCGAAGGCTCCGCCACGGCCGAGACCATGAGCGGCCTCGAGGTCGTCGACGAGAGCACATTCACGGTCAAGTTGACCGAGCCGTCGTCGTCGTTCCCGCTGCGCCTGGGCTACACCGCCTTCGCGCCGCTGCCCCCGTCGTTCTTCGAGGACCCCGAGGCCTTCGGCGAGGAGCCGATCGGCTCGGGCCCGTTCCAGTTCGAGTCGTGGGAGCGCAACGTCGAGATCAAGCTCTCGGCGTACGAGGACTACCAGGGCGAGGTGAAGCCGCAGATCGACGAGGCGACGTTCAAGATCTACGAGAACGACGACGCCGCGTACAACGAACTGCAGGCCGACCAGCTCGACATCGTGCCGCAGCTGCCGACCTCGGCCGTGGCCGGTGAGGCCTACAAGAACGACCTGGGTGACCGGTTCATCGAGCGCGAGACCGGCGTGATCCAGACCATGACGTTCGCGCCTGAGAACGTCGACCCGTCGCTGGCCAACCCGAAGCTGCGCCAGGCCATCTCGCTGGCCGTCGACCGTGAGGCGATCGTCGACAACATCTTCTCCGGTACCCGTGAGCCGGCCACCGGTTGGGTGGCGCCGGTCGTGGAGGGCTTCCAGCCCGGGGCCTGCGACGGCTTCTGCGAGTACGACCCGGACCGCGCCAAGCAGCTGCTCGACGAGGCTGGTGGGTACAGCGGAACGCTGACGATCTCGTACAACGGTGACGCCGACCACAAGGGCTGGGTGGACGCTACGTGCAACAGCATCCAGAACGCCCTCGAGATCGAGTGCCAGGGCAAGTCCGAGGTCGACTTCGCCACGTTCCGTACGAAGATCAACAACCGCGAGATGCCCGGCATCTTCCGTACCGGCTGGCAGATGGACTACCCGTCGGTCGAGAACTTCCTGGTCCCGCTGTACGCCACGAACGCTTCGGCGAACGACGGCCTCTACAGCAACCCCGAGTTCGACAAGGCGGTCGCCGAAGCGGCGACCCTGCAGGGTGAAGAGGCCATCGCGAAGTACAACGAGGCCGAGGCCATGCTGGCCGCGGACATGCCGGCCGTTCCGCTCTGGTACGGCAAGACGATCGCGGGCTACTCCACCAACGTCGACAACGTGAAGATCACGCCCTTCCAGACCGTCGACCTGCTCAGCGTCACGACCGCCGGCTGACGCGCACCGGCTGACCGTGCAGAGGCGGTACCCTGCCGCGGGGTGCCGCCTCTGCCCACGGTGGTGCGCCCGAACGCTGAAGGAAGGCTGATGGGGCGATACGTAGTCCGGCGACTCCTCCAGATGATCCCCGTGGTCATCGGAACCACGTTCATCATCTATGTGATGGTGTGGACCCTCCCGGGGGACCCGTTCGCCGCCAAGTGCGGTGACCGGCCCTGTCCCGAGAGCTACATCAGCGCGATGACCGAGGAGTACAACCTCAACGATCCGTTGTTCATCCAGTACATCAAGTACATGGGCAACTTACTGACCGGCGATTTCGGTCAGACGTTCTCCGGAGCCTCCATCTCCGAGGAACTGATCTCCCGCTATCCGGTGACCCTCAAGCTGGCCCTCACGGCCATCATCTTCGAGTTGATCATCGGTCTCCTCGCCGGTGTCCTCGCCGGCATCCGCCGCGGCGGATTCATCGACAACCTCGTGCTGGTGAGCACCCTGTTCGTGGTGTCCATCCCGGTGTTCGTCATCGGTTTGGTGGCCCAGATCATGTTCGGCGTCCAGCTCGGCTGGTTCCCGGTGACCTACAGCGGCGACTTCTTCTCGCTGCTCTTACCAGCGTTCGTGCTGGGCAGCTTGTCACTGGCGTTCGTCGCCCGGCTGATGCGCACCAACCTGGTGGAGAACCTGCGTTCTGATTACGTGCGCACGGCCACCGCCAAGGGCCTGGCGCGCAAGCGGGTCATCGGGGTGCATGCGCTGCGCAACTCGATGATCCCGGTCGTGACGTTCGTCGGTGCCGACTTCGGCTCGCTGCTCGGCGGCTCCATCGTCACGGAGGGGATCTTCAACATCCCCGGCGTCGGCAACATGGTGTTCCAGGGCATCAACCGCCACGAAGGCGGCACAGTGACCGCCGCGGTGACGGTGCTGGTGCTGGTGTTCTTGCTCGTGAATCTGCTCGTCGATCTGCTGTACGCGGTACTCGACCCGAGGATCCGTTATGACTAGTGGCCTGAACGAACCGAACCTTCCTGACGGCCGTTCCGGCGCTCAGACGCTGCCCGACGAGCCCGGCCCGGACGTTGAGGCACCCGAAACGCCGGAGCGAGCGGACTCGGGTGAGGACAAGGCGCACTCCCTGGCCGGTGACGCGCTCCGGGACCTGCTGCGCAGCCCGGTGTTCCTCATCTCGGCTGTGATCATCTCTGTGTTGATCGTCATGGCGGTGTTCCCGTCGTTGTTCACCAACAAGGATCCGCACTTCTGCGACCTGCAGTTCTCGCGGCAGGGCCCGAGTGGCTCTGCGTGGTTCGGCTACGACCTGCAGGGCTGTGACGTGTACGCGCGCACGATCTACGGCGCACGCGCGTCGATCCTGGTCGGCGTCTGTACGACGATCTTCATCACGATCGTGGGCAGTTTGATCGGCATGATCGCCGGTTACCACGGCGGCTGGATCGATTCGCTGCTGTCGCGGTTCACCGACATCTTCTTCGGCATCCCGCTGCTGCTCGGCGGGATCATCGTCCTGGCGACCTTCCCCTCCGACGTCGGTACACCGGCCTGGCAGACCATCGGCAAGGTGGTGCTGGCGTTGGGTGTGCTGGGGTGGACGAGTGTCTGCCGCATCATGCGCTCGACGGTCATCCAGGTGAAGCACGCCGATTACGTCCAGGCAGCCAAGGCACTGGGCGGCGGTACCCGCCGCATCCTGCTGCGCCACGTCCTGCCCAACGCGATGGCTCCAGCCATCGTCTACGCCACGATCATCCTGGGCGTGTTCATCGGTGTCGAGGCGACGCTGTCGTTCCTCGGCATCGGCCTGCAGGAGCCGGTGATCTCGTGGGGTATCGCGATCAGCGATGCACAGACCTACATCCGGCAGTCGCCGCACATGCTGCTGTTCCCCGGCGCGTTCCTGTCCGTGACGGTGCTGGCGTTCATCATGCTCGGTGACGCAGTGCGCGACGCGTTCGACCCCAAACTGCGGTGACGGCAGGACAGCCTCGAGGAGGACAAGCCATGGCGAGCACGCAATCCACGGCCGAGCCGCGGCCGGACGACACCGGAGCGCCGCCGCTGCTGGAGGTCGACGACCTTCATGTGGAGTTCCGCACCCGCGACGGCGTGGCCAGGGCCGTCAACGGCGTGTCGTACACCCTGCACGAGGGCGAGACGGTCGCCGTCCTCGGCGAGTCGGGCTCCGGTAAGAGCGTCACCGCCCAGGCGATCATGGGCATCCTGGACACGCCGCCGGGGTTCGTCACCGGTGGCGCGGTCCGGTTCCGCGGCCAAGACCTGCTGGCGTTGCCCGACGAGGAACGGCGCGCCTATCGGGGCCGCAGCATCTCGATGATCTTCCAGGACGCCCTTTCGGCGCTGAATCCCGTGTTCACCGTGGGCTGGCAGATCTCGGAGATGTTCCGCGTCCACGAAGGGCTGTCGCGCAAGGACGCCAAGGCGCGCGCCATCGACCTGATGGACCAGGTCCGTATTCCGGCGGCTCGAGAGCGGATCAACGACTTTCCGCACCAGTTCTCCGGCGGTATGCGCCAGCGCATCATGATCGCGATGTCGATCGCGCTCGACCCGGACGTGCTGATCGCCGACGAGCCGACCACGGCACTGGACGTCACGGTTCAGGCGCAGATCATGCAGTTGCTCCGCGATCTGCAGCGCGAGCGCAACATGGGGTTGATCCTGATCACCCACGACCTCGGGGTCGTCGCCGATGTCGCCGACAAGATCGAGGTCATGTACTCCGGGCGAATCATGGAGCAGGCGCAGGTGCACGACATCTACGCCAAGCCGGCGCATCCGTACACCGAAGGTCTGCTGAACTCCATCCCCCGCGTGGACCTCAAGGGTCAGGAACTGTCCGCGATCCCGGGCCTGCCGCCGAATCTCACGCGGATTCCGCAGGGCTGCGAGTTCCGGCCACGGTGCCCGTACGCCCGGCAGATCTGTCACGAACAGCGCCCGCCGTTGCTCGAGGTCTTGCCCGGGCGATACAGCGCATGTCATTTCGCACAGGAGGTGCTCGAGGGTGACGTCGACAACCAACAGCCCTGACGGTAGGGCGAGCGGCGAGGTCGTGCTCGACGTTCAGGACCTGGTGAAGCACTTCCCGCTGACCACCGGCATCCTCTTCAAGCGCCACGTCGGCGACGTCAAGGCCGTGGACGGCGTGTCGCTGCAGCTGCACAAGGGCGAGACACTCGGCGTGGTCGGCGAGTCGGGCTGCGGCAAGTCGACGCTGGCGAAACTGTTGATGCGGCTGGAGGAGCCGACGTCGGGCCGAGCGATCTACAAGGGCGAGAACATCTACGATCTGCAGGGCAAGGCGCTGCGTGACATGCGCCGCAACATCCAGATCGTGTTCCAGGACCCGTACTCCTCGCTCAACCCGCGTATGACGGTCGGCGACATCGTCGGCGAGCCGTTCGACATCCATCCCGAGGTCGCGCCGAAGGGTTCTCGGCGCGACCGGGTGCGCGAGCTGCTCGACGTCGTGGGGCTGAACCCCGAGCACATCAACCGGTATCCACACCAGTTCTCCGGGGGCCAGCGCCAGCGCATCGGCATCGCCCGCGGCCTGGCGCTTCGTCCCGAGATCATCATCTGCGACGAGCCGGTCTCGGCGCTCGACGTGTCAGTGCAGGCCCAGGTGGTGAACCTGCTCGAGAGCCTGCAGGACGAGTTCGGCCTGTCGTACATCTTCATCGCCCACGACCTGTCGGTGGTGCGCCACATCTCCGACCGCGTCGCGGTGATGTACCTGGGCCGGATCGCCGAGATCGGCTCGGACGCGGAGATCTACGAGAAGCCGACGCATCCGTACACCCAGGCACTGCTGTCGGCGGTGCCGGTGCCCGATCCGTCGGTCCGCGGCCAGCGCCAGCAGATCATCTTGTCCGGCGACGTCCCGAGCCCGGCGAACCCGCCGAGTGGTTGCCGGTTCCGGACCCGCTGCTGGAAGGCGACCGATCTGTGCGCCGAAGAGGAACCCGAGCTGCGGGTGCGCTCCGGCAGCGACCACCCGTCGGCCTGCCACTACGCGACCGTGCGCGAGGACGTCGTCGTTCAGCATTGAGCGTGGTCTACTCACCCGGATGAGCCGGTTGACCAGGGAGTGAGTCGGTTCGACCGGGCGGGCCGGGGGCGGGCTGGGTTTGTTGGGCTGCCCGCCCGGTCGTGGCGCACGAGCCTAGATGACCAGACGTTGCATCGGCGTTGCGAACGAATCGGGCGACGTGGTCAGCCGTCGTGGCCGAACGTGGCCTCGAGCTCGCTGAGTATGGCCGACACTTCGGCGTGGTGCGGCGAGCCCGGTGACAGGCGCTCGAGGCGGGCCTGCCAGGCTTGGACGTCGTCGCGGCCGGCCGCGGACTCACAGTAGCGGCGCAGCGACTCGGCGTCGCCGAGTTCGAGCAGCACGTTGCGAAGCCAGCCGTGCAAGCGATAGCGCATGGTCACGATGCCCGGAGCGGTGGAGCGCGGCAGCAGCTCGCCACGGTAGAGGGCCACCGCATTGGCGTGGTCGCCGGCGGCCAGATAGTCGGCCACCTCCGCGGCGTCAGTACTGATCGGCCTGGTGAGGCGGTAGCGCCCGGCCGAGGAGATCAACCCGGGCACGACCTTGCGCAGTCGCGAGATCTCGGCCCGGACGGTCACTTCGGCGGCATCGTGTTCGTACAGCTTCCACGCCAGATCGCCGGCGGACAGACCGTCGGGCGCGGCAGCGAGCAGGAGCAGCAGCTCGGTATGACGCAAACTGATCTCCACCGGGCCGGTGTGCAGGCTCAGCGTTCCGCGGTCTCGGCCGAGTGCACAGATGCGGCCTCCCGGGTCGGCCGGCCGCGTGCGGTGGTCGGGGGTGAGCGTATCGTCGAATCGCAGCTCGGATTCGATGGCGGCGACGGCGGAGCGGACCAAGAAAGCCGACTGTGGTGACACGACGTCGGTGCCGCCAGTGATGTCGAGCACGCCGATGACCTCGTTCGACCACGGGTCGTGAATGGGGGCGGCCGTACAGCTCCACGGTTGGACACTGCGAGTGAAGTGCTCGCTGCCGAACACCTGGACGGTGTCGTTGACCGCGAGCGCGGTGCCGATGGCGTTGGTGCCGATGGCCTCCTCTCGCCAGGCGGCGCCGGGAACGAGTTGCATGCCCTCGGCCCGCCGGCACAGATCGCGGTCGCCTTCGGCCCACAGCAGCCGTCCGTCGGCATCGCTGACCACGACGATGACGCCGGCATCGGAGGCGTGGTCGATCAGCAGGCTGCGCACGACGTGCATGACGCGGTGCAGCGGATGGGTGACGCGTGCCTCGGTGAGCTGGTCGTCGGTGAGGACGACCGGTGACGCTGGGCGGTCGGGGTCGACCTGGTAAGCGGCACTACGCCGCCAGGAGTCCAAGACGAGCGGGCGGACATCCGGCGTCGTGTCCGCCCCGGTGAGGAACGTTTCGTGCGCCCGAATCGTGTTGCGCCAACGCCGCACCGGGTCGACCCCGTGCGGAAGAGCCAACGAGAGTTCGGGCACGTCGTGTCCTCCTCGTGCGCCACCCTGCCGACGCAGTGTGATGGACAGTGTGATGGACGCCGTGTGATCAAAGACAGACTAGTTCGTGCGGCAAGGCTCGGCATCTCGAGCGCATCGCCGGCGGTGAGGCGCGCTGGGTGTCCGAGGCGATCACTAGGGTTGGCGGTATGTCCGTTGCTCGTGCTGACCGCCGCCTCCTGCTGGTCCATGCCCATCCCGATGACGAGACGATCGGCACCGGGGCCACGATGGCTCGTTACGCCGCCGAGGGTGCTCAGGTCACCCTGGTGACCTGCACGCAGGGTGAGATGGGCGAGATCCTCGTACCCGAGCTGGCGCATCTGGCGCCGGACCGCGACGACGCGCTCGGCCCGCATCGCGCCGGCGAACTGGCCACGGCCATGGCTCATCTCGGCGTGACCGACTTCCGCTTTCTGGGCGGCCCGGGTCGCTACCGCGACTCCGGCATGGTGTGGGGCGAGCAGGGCCGGCGCGCGCAAGCCCCCGAGTCCGTGGATCCCCGAAGCTTCTGGGCGGCCGACCTCCGTGAGGCGGCCGATCCCCTGGTCGCCGTCATCCGAGAGGTACGCCCACAGGTCCTGGTGACGTATGACGAGAACGGCAACTACGGGCACCCGGACCACATCCAGGCACACCGGGTCGCGACCTATGCCGCAGCGCTGGCCGCGGTGCCCTCGTACCGCCGCGATCTCGGCGAGGCCTGGGACATCGCGAAGATCTACTGGACGGCCATGCCGCGCAGTGTCGTCCAGCGCAGTATCGACGCCATGCGCGAGCGCGGCGCGGAGGGCTTCGACGGCGTCGAGTCGGCTGACGACCTCGGGTTCGTCGTGGACGACGCCGACGTAGCGGCCATCATCGACGGCAGCGATCACCTCGACGCCAAGGTGGCCGCCATGCGTGCCCACGCCACCCAGATCGACGTGAACGGCCCGTTCTTCGCGTTGTCCGACAACGTCGGACAGGCCATCTGGGGACAGGAACACTTCCGCCTCGCCCGCGGTGCGCAGGGGCCGGTCGATCCCGACACCGGGGTCGAGTCCGATCTGTTCGCCGGTGTGACGCTCTGACATCGGCGATGTCCTCCCGTCGTGCTCGCAACGTGCTGAGTGCTCTCGCCATCGCCGGCCTGGCCGTCGTGGCCGTGGTGGTGGCCGTCGCCGGTGCTTTCTTGCACCGGTGGCGAAGTCCGCTGGGCATCGTGCTGGCCGTCGGGGGCGCGGCCGGCGTCGCGATCATCGCCCGCGCCTGTGCGCGCAGCCGGGCGGGGTCGGCGGTGGTGGCGCTGGCGTGGCTTGGTCCGACGTTGGCGCTCGCGCAAAACGCGCCGGGTGAAGACCTCGTCATCACCGGCGGCGAAGCGGGGCTGGTGTTTCTGTTCGGCGGATCGGTCAGCCACGCCGTAGCCTTGGGGCTGGGTGTGTCCAGTGATCGGCCACCGTCGGTCACGTAGGATTCGCCCCGGCAGGTGCTGCCCTGCCTCGATGATGACCCGAAAGTCAAAAAAGATAGGTGTCCGAGCGTGACTGACCAGTCACCCAGCCAGCGTGATGGCACGGCTGGATCGCACGACCCGGCAGACGCCGAACCTGACTCTACTCCGCCATCGGTGTCGCCGGGCGACAAATCCGGAGATGAGACACACACCACGGTCTCCACGACCGTAGACGCGCCCGCGGAGCCCCCGCCGGCGCCGCCGCCCCCGCAGGAGAGCGCCGACGATTCCGCTGCGCCTCGGCGCACGGCGCGCCGCGCCGGTATCGCTGCTGCCATCGTGGTGGCCGCACTCGGTGTCGCCTACGGTGTCCTCTACTTCGTCGCCGGTGACTCACTGGCCCGCGGCGCGACCGTCGCCGGCATCGACGTCGGTGGCATGACGCCGTCCGAGGCCGAAGCCACCCTGGCCGAGCAGCTGCCGGGCGTCGTCGACGCCCCGGTGCATCTCACCATGGCCGACGGCGAGACGTCGTTCGAGATCGTTCCGTCCGAGGCGGGCCTCACCATCGACGTCCCCGCTACCGTGGCCTCCGTGCCCGGCGGGAGCGCCAATCCGGTGTCGCTGGTGCGCTCTCTCATGGGCACCGATGCCGTGGCACCGGTGCCCGCGGTCGACGAGCAAGCACTGACAGCGGCCGTGGAGGACGTGGCCAACGGTGCGAACGCCGAGCCGGTCAATGGTTCGGTGGCCTTCGACGGCGGCAAGGTCGTCACGAGTGAGCCGCAGAACGGTGTCGCCGTCGACGTCGAGGCGAGCGTCGAGCGGCTGACCGCGGCGTACTTCGGCGACAGCTCCACCGAACTGCCGATCGGTGACGTCGAGCTGGTGGTCGACGAGGTCGAGCCGGCCGTGACGGCCGACGAGGTCCAGCGAGCCGTCGAGAAGTTCGCCGAGCCGGCGATGTCCGCACCGGTGACGGTGGCCGCGGGCGACGAGACCGCTGAGATCCCACCGGACATGATCGCTCAGGCGTTGTCGATGAGCCCCGACGGCGAAGGCGTGCTGCGCCCGAAGCTCGACGCCGCTGAACTGGCCGACGTGGCTCACGACGTCCTCGCCGAGATCGGGCAAGAAGGCAAGGACGCCACCGTGACCATCCAGAACGGCGCGCCGGTCGTCGTGCCGGCCCAACCCGGGCAGGGCGTCCAGCCTGACACGCTCGGCGAGGCCATCCTGCCGGCGCTGACCGAGTCCGGTGCCGAGCGGCGAGCCGAAGTCGAGTTGACCGAGGTCGAGCCCGAGCTGACCACCGAGGCCGCCAAAGAGCTCGGCGTCACCGAGGTCGTGTCGGAGTTCACCACGAGCTTCCCGCACGCGGAGTACCGCAACGTCAACATCGGAACGGCCGCGGCCAGCATCGACAACACGCTGCTGCTGCCGGGTGAGGAGTTCAGCCTCAACGAGATCGTCGGTGAGCGGACGGAGGCCAACGGCTTCACGGCCGGCACGATCATCAACGGCGGCCGGCTCGAAGAGTCGCTCGGCGGCGGTGTCTCCCAGGTGGCGACCACGACGTTCCACGCCGCCTATGTCGCCGGGCTCGAGGACGTCGAGCACTGGCCGCACTCCATCTATTTCGACCGCTACCCGGTCGGGCAGGAGGCCACGGTCGCCTGGGGCGCCAAGGACATGCGCTTCGCCAACGACACGCCGTACGGCGTCGTCGTCGACACCAGCTTCACGCCGAGCAGCCCGGGTAGCAACGGCTCGCTCACGGTGCGGCTGTGGAGCACCAAGCACTACAAGGTCGAGACGTCGGTGTCCGAGCGCTACGACCACACCTCGCCGCGCACGATTTACGACACGTCCGAGAACTGCGCGCCGCAGGGCGGCAGCCAGGGATTCAGCATCACGTCGTACCGCAAGGTGTGGGACCCGGACGGGAAGCTGGTCAAGGACGAAGAGGACCCGTGGGCGTACAACCCCAATCACAAGGTCGTCTGCGGTGCCGATCCCGACCGGTAGTGATACGCGTGGTGCTCGGTGAAGCCGATCCGGCGGTAGGTCGCCTGGGCAGCGGTGTTGGACTCCGTCACCTGGAGGTAGGCCTCGTTGGCGCCGTGCCCGGCCGCCCACGCGGCCAGGCCGGCGACGACGTGACGGCCCAGCCCGCGGCGGCGGGCGCCGGGCGCGACCTCGACCGCGGTCAGTCCCAGCCAGCAGCGGCCGCTGGGCGCGGTCGACACCGCGCCGCGGGCGACCGCCACCCGCTCACCGTCCTCGTCGATTGACGCGAAACCCACGGTCGCGGCGTTGACCAGGACGTCTACGGCGTGGTCGGGTAACGAGCCGCCGCGATAGTGGTACGCGTCGAGCCAGGCTTGGTCCGGCGTGTCCTCGACACGAACCTCGGGCAGGTCGTCGCGCGCGCCCTGACGGACGTCGTCCAGCACAGCGGTCATGACGGTGGTGCGGTTGAACGGCGCCGACCAGCCGCGGGCGTCGAGCTGTGGACCGAGGACCTGGCCGAGCGGCTCCGGAATCTGGAACAACGCGGGCAGGCGCCGCTGTGCGTACCAGGCTTCGACGGCCTCCACAGCTTGGCCGACCGGCATGCCGGGATCGTCCAGCGGCAGACACGAATTGCCCCGCCCGGTGAACCCGCCGGAAGCTCGGAGCAGCCAGCCGCCCAGCCATTCGGCCTCGAGCGCCACCCAGCCTCCAGCGGCGGCCGCCTCCAGGTCGCGCACGTCGCGGCGAGTGACGGTCCGCTCCGGGATCTCCTTGATCACGATGATGTCGTCCGGCGTGATGTGCACCACGTCGCCACCGCGGTCGCGTCGCACCCGTGCGCCGTCCGGCGTCCACGCCTGCAGCGTGCCCAGCACGTCGGTCGCGCTGAACTGGTGGTTGTGCAGGCGGTGCCGCACGATGACGCGGCGGCCGACCAGTTCGGCCGCCTCACGCCGCCGACCCGGGTATCTCATAGGCTGACCTTGGTGGAAGATGGAAGCACGCCATCGCAATACTAGAGCTGAAGTCCGGATGAAAACGGTCGGCGCTCGTCGTCGGCTCCCGATAGGAGGACATCGCCGTGACCTACGTCATTGCGCAGCCATGCGTCGATCTCAAGGATCTGGGCTGCGTCGAGGAGTGTCCGGTCGACTGCATCTATGAAGGCGAGCGGATGCTCTACATCCACCCCGACGAGTGTGTCGACTGCGGGGCGTGCGAGCCGGTCTGCCCGGTCGAGGCGATCTTCTACGAGGACGACGTGCCGACGGAGTGGAAGGACTACTACACCGCCAACGTCGAGTTCTTCGACGATCTCGGCTCGCCCGGCGGCGCTGCCAAGATGGGCGCGATTCCGAAGGACCACCCGTTGGTGGCTGCACTTCCGCCGCAGAACGCCGAGGGGCACTGAGACTGGTGGGGGCGCCGCGTCCCGGCTTGCCCGATTTCCCGTGGGACGCGCTGGTTCCTTACCGCGAGCGGGCCGCGGCACACCCGGACGGCCTGGTCGACCTGTCGGTCGGTACACCGGTCGATTCCACGCCTGAGGTCGTCCGCCGGGCGCTGCAAGGGGCCGCGGACGCGCCGGGCTATCCCACGACGGCCGGGCCGCCGCAGCTGCGCCAGGAGGTTCGGCACTACCTGGCCCGGCGGTGGGGGCTGCAGCTGCCCGACGGCACCGGTGTGTTGCCGACCATCGGCTCGAAGGAGCTGGTGGCGTGGTTGCCGACGCTGCTCGGGCTGGGGCCCGGCGACGTCGTGGCGCACCCGGAACTGGCCTATCCGACCTACGACATCGGCGCTCGCCTGGCCGGGGCGACCCCGATGCCGGCGGACTCCGTGACCGCGCTCGGCCCGCGCCGGGTGGCGCTGATGTGGATCAACTCACCGGCCAACCCGCATGGCCAGGTGCTGCCGGTCGAGCACCTGGCCAAGGTCGTCGCGTGGGCGCGCGAACGGGGCACCGTCGTGGCCTCGGACGAGTGTTACCGGGAGTTCGGCTGGCAGGCCCGCCCGCCGTCGGTGCTCGACCCGGAGGTGAACGGCGGTTCGCTCGAGGGCATCCTCGCGGTGCACTCGCTGTCGAAGCGTTCCAACCTGGCGGGGTATCGAGCTGGGTTCGTCGTCGGCGACGCGGGCATCGTGCAGCGACTGCTCGACGTGCGCAAGCACGCCGGCATGATGATGCCGAGTCCGGTGGCCGCGGCGATGGCGGCAGCGCTGGCCGACGACGAACACGTCGACCTCCAGCGCGAGCGATACCAGAATCGCCGGGCGCGGCTGCACGCC
The DNA here is from genome assembly GCF_027324685.1 of Haloactinopolyspora sp. Classification (NCBI taxonomy): domain Bacteria; kingdom Bacillati; phylum Actinomycetota; class Actinomycetes; order Jiangellales; family Jiangellaceae; genus Haloactinopolyspora; species Haloactinopolyspora sp. Next base: position 6,591 of record NZ_DAHVSH010000088.1, on the reverse strand, counting down.
GCCTTGTCCGGGGCCGGTTTCCGTATCGACCACTCCGAGGCTGGGCTGTACCTGTGGGCCACTCGGTCCGAGCCGTGCTGGGACACCGTCGGCCGCCTCGCCGAGGCCGGGATCCTGGTGGCGCCAGGGGAGTTCTACGGCCCGGGTGGCGCCCAGCATGTGCGCGTGGCGCTGACGGCGACCGACGAACGCGTCGAAGCTGCTGCGCGGCGGCTGGCTTCAGGGGGTTGAGGTCACCGCGGCGCGAGCCGTCTCGACGTCGGGTCCGGTGCCCAGAGCGACCTCGTCGCCGGAGCACGTGAGCACCGCATCCTGATCGGAGCCGTCGAACACGGTCTCGTCCCCGCTCTCGGAACGCTCGGCGTCGGGGAAGGCCGCCGCGTAGAACTCGTCGATGGTGTCACACAGCGGCGTCGCGCCGCCGCCATCAGCGAGGATGAGCGCGGCTGCGCTCGCCTCGTCACGTCCCCACACGGTGATCTCGCCCCCGGCCCAGGCACTGACGCGGTCCTTCGGCTCCGACAGTGCGGCGTCTTCGTCGTCGCCGGGCGCCTCGAGGAGGAACAGCAAGTCCGCGGCGCCGAAGGTGTCCGTGCGGAGCCGGTCCCAGCCCGACGGCCCCGCCGGGTCGCGGACGTCGACGGCGTCTTGACCGTCGCGGTAGCGGTCGGGGAACAGGATCTGAGCCGTCGTGGTGGGCAGCTCGCTGTAGGTGGCGTCGACTGCTTCCCAGCCGCCGTCGAGGAACACGTCGCAGGTGAACGTCATGCCCTCGATGTAGGGGAACTCGAGCTGGCGGGCGACGAAGTGGGGGAGCTCGTCGAGGTCGGCGGCGGTCTGCCCGGACGTCGCCTGCAGCGCGAGAAGCTCGTCGAACGGCAGGTGGCGGCCGATGAACTGCTGGCTGTACAGCGACGCGTCGCCTTCCACGACGTTCAGCGCGGCGTAGGCGGCATCGGAGCCCAACGCCTCGGCGATCGCCTCCTGATCAGGCAGACCGAGCTCGGCATCAGCCATGGCGTGGACGAGCTCGTGCGAGGTGATCAGGGCCCCGAGACCGTCCATCTGTTCCGAACCGATGACGAGCTCGCCTGATTCGGGGTCGTAGAAGCCGCCCACGCCGGCATCGAGCGCGTCGAGCTGAGCCTGGGCGAGATCGGTTCCGGGCTCGACGGCGCCGAGCGCCGACAGCAGACGGGCATCGACCTCGGCGGTGGCCGGGTCGAGTTCGGCTTCGGTGATGGCCACGGCACGCTTGCGGACCTCGTCCCGGCTGACGAACTCGATGTCGACGTCGTCGCCGGCCTGCAGTCCGCGCTCGGACTCGATGATGTCCTGGATGGCCGCGACCTGCTCTTCGACGGGGCCGTCCGGGATCGAATCCCCCGATCCGCCGAGCCCCAGCCCGCCGCCGCTGGCGAGACACTCGAACAGGATGGGGTCCACGGACCCGCCACCGAGCAGTTCCCCCAGGTCGCCGAGGTCGAGATCGCCGAGGCCGGATTCGCCGAGCAGGTCCTCCAGCCCGCCCAGCCCGCCATCGCCTTCCTCGCGGGCGGCGTCGAGCTCGTCCCGCGCGGCGTCGCGTTCGGCGCGCATCTCGTCGACCCGCTGGTCCATCAGCACGTACACCGTGCCGGCGAGGGCCACGGCCAGCACCGACGCTGCCGCCGTGGCGACCTTCCAGCCGGTGGCGCCGGAGCGACGTGGCGGCGGCTGCTCCTCAGGAGGAGGCGGAGGCGGGAAGTTGTCGCTCATGATCGCTCCACGGTATCTGCGCGCGGTGTGTGTGCCACCGAGGTGGTCACGACCCGGGGGTCAGGGGAGGTGGTGCGCCGGCCCGAGTCGTCGACGGCGATCAGCGAGACCGGGCCCCACCCGGGCTGACGGTCCGGCAGCACGGTGACGTCGTGGCCCAGCTGCCGCAGGCCGGCGCTGACCTCGTCCGGAACCCCGGGCTCGAGCCGGACCCGGCAGCCTGCCGTCGGGGGCACCTCGACCGTCCAGCGCGGCCGGTGCTGAGCGGTTGCCGGGTCAGCACCGTCGGCGAGCACCGCCGCGGCCAGCTGGGCGACGATCTGCGGCTGTACGTGTCCGCCTCGGGTGCCCAGCAGCAGGCGCAGGTGCTGCTCACGCGTCCAGAGCGTGGGCGCCAGGGTGTGCAGGGGCCGGCGACCCGGAGCCAGCTCACCGGGGTGGCCGGCTTCGAGCGTGAACCCCAGGCCGCGATCATGCAACAGGAATCCAGCCGACCCGGCACCGACGCCGGAGCCGATGCCGCGGAAGTTCGACTGGATCAGCGACACGCCGAGCCCGTCGGCATCGACGACACACAGGTAGGCGGTGCCGCCGGAGGCCGGGATCGGCGCCGGTCGGTCCCGGGCCCCGGCGCGGTCGACGCTGGCGGCCACGGCGTCCAGCCGGTCCGGGGCCAGCAGGTGGTCAGCGGGCATGGTCGGGCGTTGTGGGTCGACGACGACGTCGTCCCGCCCCGCGGCCAGGGCGCGGTACGCCTCGATCATCACGTGCCAGGACAGCGGGTCGCTGATCCCGCCCGTCGGGCCCAGGCGCTCGAGCACCGCACAGGTTCCGGTGGCGAGGTAGCCCTGCGAGTTGGGCGGGACGGTCCATGCGGTGGTACCCCAGACGTCCACGCCCAGCGCCTCAACCCAGTCGGCCTGGTTGCGGTGCAGGTCATCTGCGGTGATGACGCCCCCGGTGGCTGCTGTGATGGCTGCGCCGGCAGCGGACTCGTAGAACGCCGCCCGCCCGCCGTCGGCGACGGCCCGCAGTGTGGCGGCGAGCTCGCGGCGCACCACGCGGGCCCCGGCGTGCGTCGCGGCGAGCAACGGGCGCGCGGCCTGCTGGTGCTGCAGGGCATCGACGCGCGAACGGACGGCACGAACCAGGTCGTCACTGGCCGGGAAACCGTCCGCGGCCAGCTGCACGGCACGGTGCAGCACCTCGGCAGGGGTGCGGCGGCCGAGGCGATCGAGCAGCGCCATCCAGCCGTCGACGCAGCCGGGCACCGGGATGGCGGCCGGGTGCGAGCCGGGAATGGTGACGTGACCGGCGGCGCGCAACGCGGCGGCGTCGACCCCTGAGCCGGCCCGTCCGGACGCATTGAGTGCCAGCGGTCGCGGCTGTCCTGGAACATGGACCAGGGCGAACAGATCGCCGCCCACACCACAGGTCTCCGGCGCCACCACGCCCTGGACGGCGCAGGCGGCCACCGCGGCGTCGACGGCGTTGCCGCCGGAATCGAGCATGTCGATGCCGGCCTGCGTGCTCAGCGGGTGTGGAGTCGCGACGACACCGCCGTACCCGGAGGTGTGCTCGTCCGCGCGCACTCAGGCCCCCTCGGCGACGTCGATGTGCACGTGGTCGAGGTGGCGCATGGTCGGATTGTCGGTGTCACCGGACGGGTGGGTGTAGGTGCGCCAACCCTCGTCGGAGCGTCGCGCCGTCCAGATCCGGTCGTCGTAGATCACCGTGGCGATGCCCAACTCGTCGGCGTAGGCCGTCGCCCAATGCGCCACGGCCCAGCCGCGCCGATTGACGGCGGGGTCGTCGTAGGCGCGAAGCATGACATCAAGCGCGCGGCCGTCGTAATGCGCCGAACCCTCGATGTGGCCGGAGTCGACGCCGCCGGGTTGGAACCCGCCGATGTCGAGCCCACCGAAGGCGGACTCGAGTGCGTCCCGCACGGTCCGAGCCCGGTCGGTCAGCCCGTCGGGCCCCTCGGCTTCGGCGGCGACGGTGTCAGGTGTGAACGTGCACCACAACGCGGCTTCGGAATAGCCGGTCAACGCGGATGCGAGCACTCGCGCATCGTCCTCGTGGTCGGCGTAGGCCTCCGGGTAGGCGCTGCGCTGGACCGCCTGAGCGGCCTCGGTGATCTCCATGTCGCGGTAGCCGGGCACCTGGAGGAGCGCGTCGTAGAACGCGCCGGCCGCGTAGACCGGATCTTGGACCTGCTCGGCCGTGCCCCAACCCTGGGACGGCCGCTGCTGGAACAGGCCGAGCGAGTCGCGGTCGCCGTAGTCGATGTTGGCGATGTCGGACTCCTGATACGCCGTGGCGAGCGCCACCGTGACGGCCCGCGCGGGTACGTCGCGGGCCAACCCGACCGAGGCGATCGTGGCCGCGTGTTTGGCCTGGTCCAGGGTGAGGACGGTGGTGTGCCCGTTGACGGTGGCGCGGCACTCCGACGTCCGCCCGAGCGGGCCGTCCGGGCTGCTGGCCCAGTAGATGAGCAGCGCGGCGGCGCCACCGCCGAGAACGACGATGGCCAGGGCAGTGGCCAGAAGGCGTCCGGTGCGACTCATGCGCACAGCTCAACGTTCGGCGTGGCAGGCATGGTTCCGTGCTGGCCGGTCATGCCCGCTCAGTTCGCGTGCAACGCGGCGTTCAGCCCGCCCCAATCGCCGGACCGGGCCAGCGCCTCGACCGTGCCGGTCACGCTGTTGCGGCGGTAGAGCACACCGTCGCGTCCGGACATCTCGCGCGCTTTGACGACGCTGCCGTCGGGCAAGCTGACCTTGGTGCCCGCGGTGACGTAGCACCCGGCTTCCACGACGCAGCCGTCGCCCAACGAGATGCCCACGCCGGCATTGGCGCCGACCAGGCACCCGCTGCCGATCGTGATCGTCTCGGTGCCCCCGCCGGAGAGGGTGCCCATGATGGACGCACCGCCGCCGATGTCCGAGCCGTCCTGAACGACGACGCCCGCGGAAATGCGACCTTCGACCATGGACGTGCCGAGTGTGCCGGCGTTGAAATTGACGAATCCCTCGTGCATGACCGTGGTGCCAGGGGCGAGGTAGGCGCCGAGGCGGACGCGGTCGGCGTCGGCGATGCGGACCCCGGTCGGGATCACGTAGTCCACCATGCGCGGGAACTTGTCGACGCCGTAGACCGTGACGGGTCCGCGGCGGCGCAGGCGCAGCCTGGTGGTCTCGAAGTCGTCCACGGCGCACGGGCCGTGATCGGTCCACACGACGTTGTTCAGCGCGCCGAAGACGCCGTCGAGGTTCAGCCCATGCGGCTCGACCAGTCGGTGGGACAGCAGATGCAGTCGCAAGTAGGCGTCGTCGGCGCTGGTCGGCGCCTCGTCCAGGTCGATCGACGTGTGGACGACCTGCCGGCGGACCCGGCGGTCGGGGTCGTCACCTTCGAGGCTGGTGAGTTCGCTCGGCGCGTCTGCAACCGGTGTCGGCGGTTTGCCGAGAGCGGGAGATGGGTACCAAACATCCAAGATCGTTCCATCTGTCGTGATGGTCGCCAATCCGTAACCCCAGGCCGGGCGTGCGTCACTCATACGCACAGCCTACGGGGGAGAGCGAGCCGTCCTGCCCCTACGTCCAGTCGAGAGAAGGAGAACCGGATGCCTCATGAACCCAAGACGCGTCACCGGCTGCGGGCGGCGACGACCGCGGTCGTGATGTTGGCGGCCGCGGTGACCGGCGGAGCGCAAGCACAGGCCGCCGACGCGGACCTGGTTTCGGTTTCGGCTGAGCCGAGCGGGCCACTGGCTGCGGAGATGAACCGCCTGCTCGCGTTGCAGCCCGGTGGCGTTCAGGTCTCCGACAACGCGATGGCCTGGGCCGACGGGGCCGTCGTGGTGTGGCCGTCGCCGGGTGAGGAGCACGCACCGGCCGGGTTGGGTTCGAACGTGCGCACCGACGTCGTCGATGCGCTGGGGCTGGGGCTGCTGGCGATGGAATCGGCGTCCGCCTCGGAGTCAGCAGCGGCGGCGGAGCTGGCCGGCACCTGGCGAAGCTGCACAGCGGGCTACTACTGCTTCTACACCGGGCAGAACTACGACGGTACGCGGTTTCAGTTCTCCAGTACGTGCTCGGGCAATGCGTCGTCGTGGGGGTTCAACAATCAGACGTCATCCTGGGTAAGTCGCAACTACAACAAGCGCGTGACCGCCTACGACTACGCCGGCGGTGCGCACCTGTGGACGATGTCACCCGGCGCCATGAAACCGAGTGTGTCATCGGCAGCTGACAACCGGATGAGCTACTGGACCTGCGCCAACGTGTAGCGGGCCGTCGGGTTTGTGATCGTTTTGTGATGGCTTGGCTGCAGCTTGACGGTAGTGATTCGAACATGTGTCTGGTAGCGTGTGGGCATGTTCGACAGTTGGGATGATCAAGACGACGGACCGGGTGGGTGTCTGCCTGGTGCGGAGGTTGTCCCGGCTGTTCCTGACTATTTGGCTGCACGGGACGCGGCCTGGTGCCCGGATGATGATGCCGCGGTGGGCCTGCCCGACCACGAGGTCGACGACGTGGGTGATGGGGTTGATCCGGGGGTGTGGCGGGACCTGGTCGCGGCGGTGGATGGTGGGTCGTGGCTGGTGGTGCCTGATGAGGGTGTGCCGGTGGTGATGGTCGCTGACGGGCGGGGTCGGCGGTATCCGACGGTGGCCGGGGTGACACCGGCGCCGACCTGGCCGACGCGCTGGAGCGCCTCACCACCGCTGCGACGGCGACTGTGACCGGGTCTGGTTTCCCGTCTGGCGTGTCGTTGTCGGGGGTGGGTGATGTGGAGTTGGGTGAGGTGGTGGGGGCGTGTCAGCGG
>NZ_DAHVSH010000079.1:0-23327 GCF_027324685.1 Haloactinopolyspora sp. | reverse complement strand
TTCCCACCAGGCGAGTGGTTCGACCGGCATGGTGGCCCGATCCTGGGGAGGCGGGTCGTCGGCGGCACTCGGCGGCGGATTGCCATCGGCCAGGTCCTCGATCCACGAGGTCATGACATCGAGGTAGCCCGGCGCCCAGCTGCCGGTGTTGGTGTAGCCGTCGCTGGTCTCGTGCAAGGCGTGATCCGCCCCGGCTATCACCCGTAGCACGTGCGAGGGATGCCCGACGTCGTCGAGCACCGAGCGGAACGTGGTGAGGCTCTCCGCAGGCGGCGTCAGGCGGTCGTACTCGCCCCACAACGCCAACAGCGGTTGCCGCAGCGCACGCAAGGCCGGCAGCGGGTCGTACTCCGCCTCGGCGAACAACCCGTTGCCCATCACTTGCCTGGTCAACGTCAGTCCGTAGGCCCGCTGCAGCGAGCCCGTGACGCCGTGGTGGTCCAGCTTGGAGCCCAGGTTCCACTGCTCCTGCTGCGCCGGCGTGATGGTGTTCGCGGCCACGGTGATCACGAAGTCGACGGCATCTGACCGGGACGCCGCCAGCGGAACCACCCATCCGCCCTCGCTGACTCCCCACAGGCCGACCCGCTCCGGATCGACGCCGTTCCACTCGGCCAGGACGGCGTGCGCGGCCAGAGCATCGTCGGCCAGAACCGAGTAATTACGGGTCCGTGGTCCGTAACCGTCCGTGCGCTTGTCGTAGATCAGCGTGACGACACCACGCCCGGCCAGTTCCTCGGCCAACGGACGCAGACGTTCGCGCCGGCCTTCCCCGGAACCGTGCACGAGCACCATCGCCGGCATGGCACCGACCGCGTCCACCGGGGATACCACCGTGCCGGCCAGAGTCGTCCCGCCCGGTGCCGCAATGGCGACATCGTCGGCGGTCACCTCACCCGCCCCCGGGTCTGCGCCGGCGGTCGCGCTGATGACGACGAGCAGCGTGGCAGCCAAGGCCAGGCCGGCCAGGACGCGTTTGATCACCGAGCCAGTATCCGGAAGTCCAGAACACCGCACATCCGGGATCACCCTGATAAACGACCGGCTGACGACACCGCACCCTGTCCCGGACGGCCGCTACGGCAGGTGTCGCGTGATTAATGACGTATTCACCGGATAGCGACCGTTCGGCCATCCCTGCAGCATGTTTGGCATGTATCTCGCCACAGGGGCTGCCCATGTATGAGCGACCCGGCCTGCCCGCCGACAACGCCGACGCGGACAGCCCGGCCGGTCCGGAGAGTCCGGCCGGCACCGGCAGCCCGAACATGCCCGACGCCGTCCCGAACGAGCCGAACGAAGGCCCCGACACCGACGCCGGCCCCGCCCCCGATCGCCGCGATCCGTATCAACCCCTGTGACGGCACCCTGTGGCGCCAGCCTGAGCGGCATCGGTCGGGCGTGTCTGGCATCCATGTCGACGGAGTTTCGAAAGGACCCCGATGAGACTGATCGCCGTGTTGATGTCGCTGGCCGTGGTGGTCGGCCTGAGCGTCGGCGCACCGCCGCCGTCGTCGGCCGAACCCGCCGGGCCGGATGCGGCCACCTGGACCGAGCAGGAGCCGAGTACCGATCCACCTGCTGCCGCTGAGAAGATCGAGCCTCGACTGCAACAGTCGTTGCGCTCCGACGAGGCCGACTTCTGGATCCGGTTCGACGACGAGCCGGACCTGTCCGAGGCCGCGCAGATCGCCGACTGGGCCGAGCGGGGCCAAGCCGTCTACGACGCCTTGCGCGCCTCGGCCACGCAAGCTCAGGCCGACGTCGTCGCCGAGCTCGACGAGCGTGGCGTCGACTACGACGCGTTCTGGGTGACCAACGCCATCCTCGTCCGGAACGGATCGGCCGATCTGGCCACTGATCTCGCCGTGCATTCCACGGTCGAGGAGATCAGCGAGGCCGACGACTTCGAACTCGACGATCCGAAGGCCCTCGAGGTGTCGCCGACGGATGAGGCGAGCGCCGAGTGGGGCGTGCGCGACATCAACGCCGACGACGTCTGGGCGACCGGGATCACCGGCGCAGGCATCACCGTCGCCGGCCTCGACACCGGTGTCGACGGCGATCACGCCGCTTTGCTGGACGCCTATCGCGGGTACGACCCGGCGACCGGCAAGGTCGAGAACGACTACAACTTCTTCGACGTCGAGGACGTCTGCCCGGACGACGCCGAGCCGTGCGACCGCCGCGGGCACGGTACGCACACCGTTGGCACGGTTCTGGGCGACGACGGCGGGAACAACAAGATCGGTGTCGCTCCGGGCGCGGAGTGGATCGCCACCAACGGCTGCGACATGTGTTCCGGAGCGGATCTGATCACCGCCGCGCAGTGGATGCTCGCGCCGACCCGCACCGACGGTAGCGACCCCGACCCAGCCCGGCGCCCGAACATCATCAACAACTCGTGGGGGTCGGACGCCCCGAGCAACGAGCCGTTCATGGAGGACATCATCGAGGCCTGGCATGCCGCAGGCATTTTCTCGGTGTGGTCCAACGGCAACAACGGCTCGCAATGTCAGACGTCGGGCGCGCCCGGGTCGAGGACTCTCACCTACTCGGTCGGCGCGTATCAACCCGACGGTGAGATCTGGGCGAGCTCGAGCCGGGGCCCGGGCCAGGACGGCGAGATCAAGCCGAACATCGCCGCGCCGGGTCATCAGGTCCGCTCGGCCTGGCACGACGGTGACTACCACACGATCTCGGGCACGTCGATGGCGGCACCGCACGTCACCGGCGCCGTCGCGTTGCTGTGGTCGGCCGTGCCGGCTCTGGTGGGTGACATCGCCAGCACCCGCACCCTGCTCGACGACACCGCGCGCGACGTCGACGACACCACCTGCGGCGGCACCGCCGACGACAACCCCACCTGGGGCGAGGGCAAGCTCGATGCCCTGGCGCTGGTGAACGCCGGGATCGAGGCCGGCGGTGCGGGCGCCCTGACCGGCACGGTCACCACCGCCGACGGCGAACCGCTCGCCGGGGCGACCGTCTCGGCCGAGGGCGAACACTCGCGCACCGCGACGACGGACGCCGACGGCGCCTTCTCGATGACACTGCTCGCCGGCGACTACCAGGTCACCACGTCGAAATTCGGCTACGTCCCCTCGACCGCCGAAACCACGATCACGATCGACGAAAGCACGGTGTTCGACGCCGCCCTCACCCCGGCCGAGCGTCACGACGTGACCGGCACGGTCCACTCGGCCGACGGTGACCCGGTCGCCGACGCCGACGTCACCGTCGAAGACACGCCCCTGCCCAGCGTCCGCACCGGCGAGGACGGCACGTTCACCATCAACGATGTGCCGGTCGGCGACTACACGGTCGCCGTGCAACCGAACGCATGCTTCTCGCCGGTCGACGTCGCTCTCACCGTCGACGGTGAAGAGACCCTGGCCGTGTCGGTCGAGCTCTTCGTGGACGGCGGCGGGTACAGCTGTGCGGTCACCGAGGGTGAACACCGCCGTGGCACCGACGAGGTCACCTTCGCGGCCAGCCACAGTGTCTGGGCGGACGTGAAGCTGCCGTTCCCCATCGGGTTCTACGACGGCACGTTCGAATCGCTGCGTGTGGGCCGGCGGGGCCTGATCACCCCCGAGAACACGGCGACTCCGGGCGGAGAAGAACGCGCGGTCTTCCCCTTCTACACCGGCCGGGCGTTGGACCTCGACGAAGGCGGCATCTACACGGCAGCGACGACGGTGGACGGTGAAGATGCGTTCGTCATCGAATACCGCGACGTCATCATCACAGCACCCGACAACGGCAGCCGGGCGAAGATCAACTTCTCGGTCACGTTCACGTCGTCGGGCACCGTGATCGTCGGCTATGGTGCCGGCGTCGGCGGGGACGAGCCGGTCAGTGCCGGTTCGACGGCCATCACCGGCCTCCAGGCCCCCGACGGTCTGCCCGGTATCCGCTTCTCTCACCAGGCACCCGTGCTCTACGAGGGGCTCGAGGTCACCTACGACATGCCCGACTACGGCTTCTTCGACGTCACTGTGGTCGACGAGAACGACGGGCTGCCCGTGGAGGGGGCCCAGGTGTCGATCGCGGACGACAGCGGCGTGGTCGAGAGCTTCACGGTCGACGCGACCGGTGTGGCCCAGCGACAGCTGCCGACCGGCGCCTACACGGTGACCGTCATGGCCGACGACTACGAGACCACGACTCATGAGTTCTCGCTGGACGAGCTCTACGCGTCGGCCGAATTCGAAGCCCGGCTCACGACGGGGATCGCTGGGGTGTCGACCGACGGCCTGGACGCCGTCCTCGGCGCCGAGCAGGGTGGTATGGGGTGGCTGACCCTCACCAACACCGGTTCCGCGCCGGTCACTTTCGATCTCGCCGAGGCGGGCCGCCACCCCGACATCGACACCCCTGAGGTGGTGAGGCGCACCGCCAACGGCGCGGAGACCAGTATCGACCTCACCCGATGGGAGGCCGACGCACCGCAGCGGCACACGCCGTCGGACGCCGACGATGGCGACCAGCCCACGGGCGGGAAGGACGAGGCCGACTTCGGCACACACGCCGGCGGCGATGTACTCGCCCGCTTCGAGCCGACACCCGACGCCGAGGACGAGCCGACCGGTCTCGGCTACGACGGCCACGTCTGGGTGCACGACTACCACGCGGAGACCAACACTGCGTTCACGGTGACCGGCGAGCGAACCGGCAAGCAGTTCGCGGCGGCGTGGAACCCCGACTTCAAGGCGTTCGACCTGGCGCTGGACACGCACACAGGCGACATGTGCCAGATGGAGGACAGCCCGGCCAGCTACATCCACTGCTTCGACCGCGAGACCGGAGAGAAGACGTACGAGGTCAAGGGCGAGTGGTCCACCATCCAACTGACCGGCCTGGCGTACAACCCCGAGCGTGACGTGTTCTACGTCGGCGGCCGGTTCAACGGCCGGATCGGCACGGTCGCCGGCACCTCCCACGACAATCCGGGCGAACTGTTGTCCCACTGCACGCCCCCGCTGCGCGCGGTGATGGGCCTGGCGTACAACGCCGGCTCGGACACCATCTGGTACTCCGACCGGGCCGATTCACGCAGCCGGCTGATCCAGGTCGACCCGGACGACTGCTCGATGGTCAACGCGTGGTGGTTCCCCGACTCCAAGCCCGGGCAAGGCGGCGGGCTGGCCACCGACGTCACCGGAGCGCTGTGGGCCGTCGACCAGATCGCGGACGAGGTGCTCCTGGTCGACGTCGAAGACGACCTGACGACCGACCTGCCCTGGCTGTCGCTGTCCACCGACGGCGGCACCCTCGACCCGGGCGAATCGCTCACCGTCGACGTCGCCGTCTCCACGAAGGACACCGACGCCGACGTTCTCGCCGCGAACATCATCGTGACCTCCGACGCCGGTCGACAGTCCAAGGAGTACGTGCCGGTCACCATCACGAGGTCGGAGTACCAGGTGGGCGTGAACGCCGGCGGTGCAGCATTCACCGACGGCACCGGGTTCGGATGGTCCGAGGACCAGGCCTACACCGAAGGATCCTGGGGCTACGAGGGCCGGGCCCGGACGGCGTCCACCGGCGATGCCGTGGACGGCACCACCGACGATCCACTGTTCCAGGCCCAGCGCACCGCCTGGCGCGACAACCTGACGTACCGGTTCGACGACGCCCCGGAAGGCACGTACGTCGTCGATATGGGCTTCGCCGAGGTCGAGCGCGCCCGGGAGGGCAAGCGCGTCTTCGACGTGCTGGTCGACGGTGAGCTGACGCATTACGCCTACGACGCGGCGGCAACTGCGGGCCCGGCCACCGCGGATGTGCGCACCGTCGTGGTCGAGCATGCCGGCGGGCCGTTGACGGTGGAGCTCAGAGGTTCGCGGGGCATGCGGCCCCCGAGCATCGCGTCGCTGCGGGTGACGCAGGACCCGCGGACCGCCGAGGCACCGGCACCGGAAGAACCTCCGGCGGACCCGGAGGAGGTCACCGTGGTCCCCGCAGGCCGTTCGTACACGATGGACGTCACGACCGGTCTGTACCGCGAGGGCACGACGAAGACGAACTGGACGGGCTCCTTCGGCTGCGGGGTGCTGTGGTTCGAGTTCGACTTCCCGTTCTACGACACCACGTGGGATGGGGTGTGCGTGTCGCCCACCGGCATGTTGACCTTCGACCGGAGCCGGACGAACGCAGACAACACCCAACTCCCGACCAGAGGTGCCGACGCGATCTATCCGTTCTGGGACTACCTCGACGTGGACGACGCTGCCGGCATCTACATCGGCGCGGCGACGGTGGACGGCCTGGACGCACAGGTCATCGAATACCGGAACCTCAGGTTCTACGAAGCGCCCGGTGAACGGGTGAGCTTCTCGGTCACGCTCGTCGAGGACGGACGTATCCAGATCGGCTACGGCGACGGCGTCGGCGAGACGTCGTTGACCAAGGGCGATTCGGCGACGGTCGGCATCGAGAGTCTGACCGGAGCAGCGATGACGTACTCCTACAACGAGCCCGTGCTGAGCGCCGGTACGGGTCTGGAGTTCACGCTCCCGGCCTCGGGCACGTTGGAGGGCACGGTCACCGATGCGAACGACGGCGAGCCGGTCGCTGATGCGGTCGTCACGTTGACCACGGCCGACGGCGACACCCGCACCGTCAGGACCACCGAGCAGGGGCGTTGGAAGGCCCAGATGCTGCTCGGCGAGCACACCGTCGAGGTGTCGAGCCCCGGTTACGTCGCGGCGACGGAGACGGTGACCTTCGCCGAGGCGGGGCAGCAGGAGACGTTCGACACGCAGCTGCGCTCGGGCGTCGCGGAGGTCGCCAGCGACGACCTGGACTGGCTGCTCGGCCCCGGCCAAACGGCCACGGCCGAGGTGGTCGTCACCAACACCGGCTCTGCCCCGATCGACGTCACGGTCGCCGAACACGAGAGCGGCGCCCAGGGCGAGCCCACCGACCTGGAGTGGCTCGAGCTCGACGGCGATGCCGTCGGCGGGGTCGAGCTCGCGGTCGGTGAGTCGACCACGATCACCGCCACGGCCGACACGACGGGGCTGGAACCCGGGTACGTCGCCGGCGCCGTGCAGGTGTCGTCGAACGCGGGCCGAGCACCGGAGCAGACGGTACCTGCGCGCCTCGGAACGTCGGCCTACTGGTTGGGCGTGAACGCCGGCGGAGCAGGACTCGTCGGCCACGACGGCTTCGTGTGGTCCGCGGACCAGGCCTACGACGCCGAGCAGGCTGGACCGGCGTGGGGCTACGTCAACGGCAACGCACACTCCGCCCGCGACGACATCGCCGGAACCGAGGACGACGAGTTGTTCCGCACCCAGCGAACCGGCCGGACGTTCTCGTACGTCTTCGATGATGCGCCCGCGGGCACGTACCGCATCGGGCTCGGCTTCGCCGAGATCGCCAACGTCAAGCCCGGCGAGCGCACGTTCGACGTACTCGTCGATGGCGAGAATGTGCTCTACGAGCACGATGTGGTCGCCGAGACCGGCCGGCTCACCGCCGACACGCACACGGCCACCGTCGAGCATGCCGGCGGCGACCTGACGGTCGAGTTCGTCCGCAGCGCGGGCAGCCCGATCCTCAGCTCGCTGACGATCAAGGAGGATCCACGACCCTGACGGGTCCCCCGTGGCCGGCCGGACACCCTCCGGCCGGCCACGGACGTCCCCGACGCCGAGCAGGTGACAGACTCGAGGCACATGGACATCGCCACCTTCGAGGCGCTACGCGCGCCCACCGGAGTCGGCGCCGACACGCTGGCGGCGGCGGTTGCCGGGTACGGGAACGTGGACGAGTTCGCCCTGGGCACGCAGCTGCGGCGAGAGCACCCGCCGGAGCTCGTTGCGGCCGCACTCACCCAGGCACGACTCCGGAATCGAGCGGTACAGAAGTTCGCCCCGGCCGACGCCGCCCGGATGTACTTCACCGTGGACGGCTACGAGCAGGCCACGCGTGCGCCGGTGGCCGCGCACCGCGCCGAGCGCATCGCCACCACACTGGGCTCAGCGGCTCACGTGGCGGATCTGTGCTGCGGCATCGGTGGCGACCTCATCGAGTTGACGCGGGCGGGTCTGGAGGTCACCGGGATCGAGGCCGACACCGTCACCGCCGCGGTCTGCGCTGCGAACGTGCACGCGCTCGGCCTCGGTGCGCACGCCCGCGTGCTGGAGGCCGACGCCACGGCGCGCGACCTCTCGCCGTTCGCGGCGGTGACCTGTGACCCGGCCCGGCGCAACGCCCGCGGGCGCACGTTCGATCCGCACGCGTATCGCCCGCCGTGGTCCTTCGTCGAGGCCCTGCTGGCCGACACCGCCTGCGTCAAGGTCGCGCCGGGGATACCGCACGCGCGCGTGCCGTCCGGGGTGGAGGCGGAATGGGTCTCCGACCGCGGCGAGGTCAAAGAGGCCGCGTTGTGGTCCGGCGCCTTCGTCGCGTCGGCATGCCACCGACGGGCGACGCTGCTGCCAACCGGGGCCACGCTCACCGACGCCGACGATCCGGGAACAGCGGCGGTCCGGGCACCGGGCAGGTACCTCTACGAACCCGACGGCGCTGTCATCCGCGCCGGGCTGGTGACGGCCGTAGCTGCGATGGTCGGCGGCTGGCTGCTCGACTCCTCTATCGCCTACGTCGCCTCCGACCAGCTCGTGCACACCGACTTCGCGCACGGCTACGAGATCGTCGACGTACTGCCTTACGACGACAAGGCGCTACGCCGCTACGTCCGCGAGCACCGCATCGGCGCGTTGACGGTCAAGAAGCGCGGCGTCGGGGTGGTACCCGAAAGACTGCGAGCCACCGTCAAGCCTCGCGGCGAGGCTGCAGCCATCTTCGTCGTCACGCGAGCGGCCGGCCGAGCGGTCGTGCTGGTCGCCCAGCCCCTCGAGCCGGCGAAGGCCGGTCCGGCGCGATGATGGCGCAGGAACAGGCGCTGGCACGACACTGGTCGTTCGGCCGTCAGCAGGCCGTGGTCCTGGGTGTGTTCACCCTTCAGCTAGCACTGCTGATCACGTATTCAGCGCTGGCTGGCCTGGCCACGGCACACTGGGCGTCATGGTAGGCAAGCACAGCGCGGGGATCCTGGTGTTCCGCCGGACCGGGCCCGAGGTGGAGGTACTCCTGGGGCACATGGGCGGCCCGTTCTGGGCCCGCAAGGACGCCGGCGCGTGGTCGATCCCCAAAGGGGAGATCGACGCGGACGAACCGCCGCGCGCCGCTGCCCGCCGTGAGTTCACCGAGGAACTCGGCCTACCGGTTCCGGACGGCGAGCTGATCGAGCTCGGCACGGTGCGGCAGTCCGGCGGCAAGAAGGTCGACGTGTGGGCGCTGGAAGCCGACCTCGATCCGGCGAGCGTCGTCCCGGGGACGTTCGAGATGATCTGGCCGCCCGGCTCGGGACGCAGGCAAGAGTTCCCCGAGATCGACCGGGTCGCATGGTTCGATCTGGCGACCGCCCGCGAGAAGATCGTCCGTGGGCAACGGCAGGCGCTGGATCTCCTCGAACAGCGGATCGCGGCGTCCTGACGATCGTCGGCGCGCGGTGAACATGGCGATATCGCCGTCGCCAACCGCCGTGTCCAGGCACATTGTGTGCTATGCCCGGTGCTATGCCGGTCCATGTCGGGACATCCGGGTGGCAGTACGCCGAATGGCGCAACGTCCTGTACCCGGACACGGTGCCGCAGCGGCTGTGGCTCGAACGTTACGCCGAATCCTTCGCGACGGTGGAGAACAACAGCGCGTTCTATCGCCTGCCCACCCGGGACACGTTCGCCGCGTGGCGAGACCGCACCCCCGCCGACTTCGTGATGGCCGTCAAAGCCAGCCGGTTCCTGACGCACATCAGGCGGCTTCGCGCCGCCGACGAGCCGGTTCGCAGGCTCCTCGACGCCGCGGCGGGCCTCGGTGACCGGTTGGGCCCCGTCCTCCTGCAATTGCCGCCGACGATGCGTGCCGAGCCGGACCTGCTGGCCGCGTGCCTGGCGTGCTTCCCGGCGGACGTGCGGGTCGTGGTCGAGCCCCGGCACGAGTCCTGGTGGACCGAGGACGTCCGGGCCGTGCTGACCGCGCATGGCGCGGCGTTGTGCTGGTCGGACGTGCGGGGGCGCCCGCGTGCACCGTTGTGGCGGACGGCGAGCTGGGGATATCTGCGGTTGCATCAAGGTGCGGCCAACCCGTGGCCGCGGTACGGCCGGCAGGCGCTACGGACGTGGGCCGAGCGGCTGGCGTCGACGTGGGACGACGACAGCGATGTGTACGTGTATTTCAACAACGACCCCGGCGGTGCGGCCGTCCGGGACGCGGTCCGCTTCGCCGCGATCATGCAGGCGACCGGCCGGAGCGTCACCCGCACGCCGGACGTGTAGTGAAATCCATTCCGCACTCATCGCCAGCCGGGACCGGCACGAGCTGACCGGGGGCAACCTCTTCGCCCGTCCATGCGTTTCTCGCCGAATCCGCAAACGACGTTCCAGGCACCGGTAGAAATCGATGTCTTGCCAGCTCAGCCGATGGCTGCCAGACTTGGATCTTGAGCCAGCCCGCTCACCACCGTCATCGACGACGGTTCTGCTGCGGCGCGAGTCAGTCCAGTTGACTCATGCCGCTGGCTTAGCGATGTCTTTTGTCAATTTTCTCAGACAATACGCATTCACATAGTTGAGACAGGGCATTTCGGAAGTACCGCCATACATGTCACACTCCAAGAATGCAGATCCCGTTTTCACCGTCGGACCGAAGCAGTATCGGCGTGGAATGGGAACTTCAGCTCGTCGATCCCGTGAACCGGGAGCTCACCTCGGGTGCGGTGGAGATCCTCGAGGACATCCGTCCCGACGGCGCCGACGAGCACCCCAAGGCCAAGCACGAGTTGCTGCAATCCACCATCGAAGTCATCACCGGCGTCTGCTCGACCGTCGGCGAAGCCCGAGCCGACCTCGCCGAGACGATCCAGACAGTCTCGGCAGCCGCTGGACGGCGCGGCCTCGGGCTCATGTGCGCGGGCACGCACCCGATCAGTAACTGGGCCAGTCAGGACATCAGCCCGAAACCGCGCTACGAACAACTCGTGGCGCACCTACAGTGGCTGGCCCGCCGGCTGCAGATCTTCGGGGTCCACGTCCACGTGGGCGTGCGCTCACCGGACAAGGCGATCCCCATCGTCAACGCTTTGACGTCGTACGTCCCGCATCTGCTCGCCCTGTCGGCGTCGTCGCCGTTCTGGGTCGGGCACGACACCGGACTGGCCTCCGCGCGAAGCAAAGTCTTCGAGACGCTGCCCACGGCCGGGCTGCCCTATCAGCTGTCGGGCTGGGACCAGTTCGAGACCTACATGGACACCCTGATCTCCACGCAGACCATCGAGTCGGTGCGCGAGGTGTGGTGGGACATCCGCCCCCACCCCGACTTCGGCACCGTCGAACTGCGCATCTGCGATGGCCTGCCCACGCTGGACGAGGTCGCCGTCATCGCCGCACTGTCGCAGTGCCTGGTCGAACGCCTCGACCGCGAGCTCGACCGCGGCTACACGCTGCCGTCACCGAAGAACTGGGTCGTGCGCGAGAACAAATGGCGCGCCGCCCGATACGGGCTCGAGGCCGAGATCATCGTCGACGAACGCGGTACCGTCGTGCCCGTCCGCCAAGCTTTGTTGGATTTGGCCGACGAACTCATGCCGATTGCCCGTAGACTGTCGTGCGCTGATGATCTCGCCGGTATCGACCGCGTTCTCGCGATCGGGGCGAGTTATCAACGACAACGCGCAATTGCAGAGGCGAGCGGCGGTGATTTGACCAAGGTCGTCGACAGCCTCTTGGAGGAGATGGCAACGGGGTTGACGGCGTGACCGACACCTGGCTCTCGAGCTGGCTGAACATCCATGGCGAAGAATTGGCCGCGGTGCGGCGGCAGTTGCACACCCACCCCGAGCTGGGCTTCGCCGAGCACCAGACCACCGACCTGCTCATGCGGCGCCTGACAGCTGCAGGGCTGCAACCGCGCCGGCTTCCGCGCGGCACCGGGCTGGCCGTCGACATCGGCTCCGGCAGCCGCACCGTGGCGCTGCGCGCCGACATCGACGCCCTACCGTTGCCGGACCTGAAGGACGTCCCCTACCGCTCCACCGTCGACGGCGTATGTCACGCCTGCGGCCACGACGTTCACACCACGGTCGCCTTGGGTGCCGCGCTCGCGCTGGCCGACGTGCCGCAACTGCCGGGCCGGGTCCGGGTGATCTTCCAGCCGGCCGAAGAGATCATGGGCGGCGCGCGCGAGGTCATCGCGGCCGGTGAGCTGGACGGCGTCGAACGAGCCTTCGCGTTGCACTGCGATCCACGGCTGCCGGTCGGCCAGATCGGTCTGCGCACGGGGCCCATCACCGCGGCGTGCGATCTGGTCGAGGTCCACATCACCGGTCCAGGTGGGCACACCGCGCGTCCCCAGCTGACCATCGACCTCGTCGACACTCTGTCGCGCATCGCGACGGACGTGCCGGCCCTCCTCGCCCGCCAGATCGACATCCGGTCCGGCTTCTCGCTGGTCTGGGGCGCGATCCAAGCAGGCTCGCCACCCAATGTCATTCCGTCCGAGGGTGTGCTCCGCGGCACGGTCCGCGTGCTCGACCACGCTGCCTGGGCCGATGCCGAGAAGTACGTGCGCGGTGTGGTGGCCGACGTCGCCGCGTTGAGCGGGGTCGGCGTCGAGGTGCACTACGAGCGCGGCGTGCCGCCAGTGGTGAACAACCCCACGTCGGTGCGGCTGATGCGCACCGGTATCGCCGCCCAGCTGGGCGAGAAGGCGCTCACCGACACCGAGACGAGCATGGGTGGCGAAGACTTCGCCTGGTACGGCGAACGGGTCCCACTGGCGATGGGCCGGCTGGGCGTGCACGGCAGCGCCCTCGGCACCATGCGCGACCTGCATCAAGGCAACTTCGACATCGACGAGCAAGCCATCGCCTACGGGGTGCACGCCATGGTCGGCACGGCCCTGGCTGCCCTCGCCGCCGGACGCTGACGTCCCCCGTCGAAGGGGGGGACGTGTGTCGGACGATCCCCGCGGCCGCCCCGGGGGCTGATGCGACCAGCGACATCACCGAGAGCAGGACCGCCGTTGCCCGGCGGTGCGTCTGCGCGGGGCGGAGGAGGAGCGTGGCACGCATCCGGGCGGAACCACGGGGATCGTCCATGTGGTCAGCCTGGAGCACCCGCGGCGCGGTGGCTATGACGAATCATCGTCAATTTTGCTGTCGGCGGCTCGCGGAGTGGGTGGTGACGTGCCGGTGGCGTGACACCACGAGGCCTGCTGCGGCATCACGAGGCGTGCACAGGTGGTCCGGCAGGGAAATACCAAGTGAACATGATCATTTCGACGGGTCGTCGTCGGAGAGGTGGTGGACGATCGCGACTCGCGAGGTCACGCCGAGTTTGCGCATGGCCGCGGTGATGTGCCGGGCCACGGTGTTGACCGACAGGTAGAGCTCTGCGGCGATCTCCTTGTTCGTGCGCCCGGCGGCGGCGAGTTCGGCCACCTCACGCTCGCGGGGTGAGAGCTGGTCGCCGTAACTCTGCCGGCCGCCACGGCGGTGCGCCGGAACGGTGACACCGAGCCGGCGCGCTGTGTCGGCCGCGCGCGCGGCATCCCACGACGCGCCCAGGTTGCGGTACCCCGACAGCGCGGTTCGCACCAGCTCGCCCGGGTCGTCGCCGGCTGCGGCCGCGGCATCGGCTGCTCGTTCGACGGCCTGGGCCGATTCGTATGGGCACCGCAGTTCGGTGTAGCGCCGCGCGGCTGTGGTGAGCCGTTCGACCGCGCTGCGATACCGGCCGTTCGCGGCGTCGAGCAGGCCTTCGGCATGCGGGAGCACTGCCGGGCCCAGGGGCGCGTCGATGTCGCGCAACTCGGCGGTGAACCGGTCGACCAGGGCGCGCGCCCGGTCGATCCGGCCGGCGGTCACCAGCGCTTCGGTCATCGCCGGGACGGCCCGGGCGGCCGGTGGCCACACACCGGTGGACTCGACCGCGGCGAACAGCCGCTCGGCTACGGCCAAGGCGTCGTCGACGTCCCGCTGGGCCAGCGACAACCGGATGGACGCGGCCGCGGGCAGCGGCAGCAGGTCGTAACCACCGAGCTGCTCGACCACGTCGACGACGCTCGACAGCTGCTCCCGTGCCTCGTCGAGCTCGCCGCGGGCGAGGGCGAGCGAAGCGGTCACCACGTCGACGTCGATGCTCGAGCGGGGGTGGCCGGCGAACTCGTCGGTGACGGCGTCGATGTCCTCGCTCAGCCCCTCCCACTGCCCGCAGCAGTAGTCGAGCAGGACTCGCGCGCACCGGAGGCTGAACTCCAGCCGGGCGCTGTCGTTGTCGGCCACCGCCAGCAGACCGGCATCGAGAAGCCGGTCGGCGACGTCGTGATGACCGGCGTAGCAGACCTCGGTGCCGATCGACCAGAACGCGTTGGCCTCCTGCCGGTGCCGCGGCACACCGCCGGTCTGGTCGTCGATGCGCTGCAGCAGCTCGCGCCAGGCCGGGTCGCCGATGGGCGCCAGGACCATCGCGATCTTGCCGAGCAGGAACGCCCGGAACGGCAGATCGTCGATGTCGGGGATGACCGCCAGGGCCCGCCCGAGCCAGAGTTTGCGCTCGGCCGAGGTGATCTCCGGCGCCACCGGGATCACCAGGACGACCATCGCCCACGCCTTGAGGCCGGGATTCGCCTCGAGGTCGGCGATGGCTTCGGTGAGCAGGTCGCGCGCCCGGGCTATGTCGTCGCCGATCTCGTGCAACAGCAGCGCCAGCTGGAACCGCAGCTCGCCGCGGATGTCGCGAGGCAGATCCCGCTCGAGGACGGTGGCGACCAGATCAGCCACATCGCGCGCCCGCAGCGATTCGATCGCCGCCGGAACGAGCTTGACCGCGATCGCGCCAGCTCGCGCCGGCTCCAAGGGCGCATCGCGCAAGACGGCTTCGAGCAGCCGGACCGCCTCGGCGTCGTTGCCGAGCGCGATGGCGTGATCGGCGGCCAGCTCGGCGGCCACACCCCACTCGTCCCACCGGTCGGCGAAACGCAGGTGATGCGCAACCTGGCCGAGCGGGACCGGCGAACGTGTCTGCAGGGCGGTGGCCACGCGCGCGTGCAGCTCCCGGCGCCGCGGCCGGGCCATGTCCTCGTACACCGCCTGTGCAGCGAGCAGATGCCGGAATCCGAGCCCGGTCTCGTGTTCGGCGAGCACACCGGACTCCAACGCTTCCTCCAGGGCCCGCGCCGCCGGCAGTTCGGCTCGTCCCGCGGTCTCGGTCAGCACGGCTGCGCTGACCGGGACTTGCAGGACAGCCGCGGCTTCGACCATCTCGCGTGCCTCGCCGGACAGCCGGCTGACCCGTTCGAGGATCGAATCACGGATGCCGCTCGGCACGTCGAGCTCATCGAGGGCCCGCCGGGCCCAGCCGCCGCGCCGCCGCACCAGAGTGCCTCGCGCGCGCAACAACGCCAGCAGCTCTTCGATCGCAAACGGCAGGCCGGACGTCCGCTCGCACAGGTAGGCCGCGAACTCGTCGGAGACCCGGTCCAAGCCCATGATCGCAGCCGCGAGGGCGCCGGTTTGTTTGTCGTCCAAGGCGTGCAGGACGACGTCGGCGCGGGTCGTTCCAGGCGGCAACGCAGCCGTCAGAGCACGGACCTCGGGCCTGACCTCCTCGCCGCGAAAGGTCATCACCAAGGCCAGCTCGGCTGGCGGTTCGGCCAGCAGGTACCGCACGAAATCGACGGTCTGCTCGTCGGCCCAATGCATGTCCTCGAGCACGAGGACGGTCGGCCCGAGCGCGCCCAGCAGCGCGACGAGCCCACGGAAGACCCGGTGGCGCTCCCCGCCGCGGTCGTCCAGCGGAGCCGGCGCCGCAGGCAGCCGCTCGGCCAGCTCGGGCAGCAATGGGCGCAACGCGCCGGTCACCGGCGAGAGATCAGCCGGAAGCACATCGGCGATCCCCCCGAGGGCGTCGACCACCGGCCCGAGCGGAAACGACTCCCGAATGCGGTGGCAGCGCCCCGTCAAGACCATCCGGTTGCCGACCTCGGCCCTGGTGACCAGCTCCGAGACCAGACGCGTCTTCCCGATGCCCGCCTCGCCGTCGACCACGACGACCGCCGGCGGACACGATGCCGCGGCCGTCAGCCGCTCCAACTCCTCGGCGCGCCCCACGAGCGTGGGCGAGACGACCCGCTTCCCGTCCGGACTCGCCGCCGTCGGCGCATTCGTCCCCTCATGGCCCCTGTGCCGCACCCCGACCACCCGCCAACGCTTTGAGAAGGCACCGGCAGGAGTCTAGGCCGTGTGCCGTGCGTACGCCGGGCAAGCGGGCCGGAGGCAGAACCCAGGGCGCCGTCCAGAATGGCGTCAGACGTCGACCCACCCGTCGTCGGGATCGGCCTCGTCATCGTCGTACGCTGCCTCGTCCGCGGGTTCAGTCGGTAGGCGCTGACCCGGGCCGGCCGGCGACGGCGGATCGCTGCCGCCGTCGCCGGCCGGTTCGTGCCCGGTCCCGGCCGTGGACTCGGCCGGATCGTTCTCATCGTCGTGGCCGGCCGCGCCGGCTTCGTTCGTTGTCACCGCGCGCCGTCAGCCGTTCGTCACCAGGACAGGTAATTGTCGATCCGGATGATCCGACGCGCCGAACCCCAGCCGTAACTCATCGGAGCACACGGTGCCGCCGGCCGCGCAGACCGGGTCGACGTGCGCCGCCGGGCGGGCCGTGCGGGCGAACTGGTCACGGTGCGAGCCGTCGTCCTGTGTCGTCGCGAGTATGTCACCGTCACGGTAGACATCGACCTCCTCGGAAATCTCGCCGGCCCAGGCCACTTCGGCGTGGTCATGGGTCCGGACCTTTCGGGTCTCACCGGACACGGCGGTGTCCGGCGGGTTCTGGCCGTCAGCCGCGCCGGGGACGACCCCCGGGGCCGGACGGGATCGGTGCTGTCATGCACGGCCTGGTGCACTCGGCCCGTCCCGGCTCGGAGTCCGACATCGCTCTCGTCGACCGCTGCGGCGCCGACGATGGCGGTCTGGATGCTCGCACTGACCGGCGAATGGCTCGCCTCGGCGAGCGTCCGAACTCGGGGACGACCGACGTGTTCCATCCAGGCAGTCTGTGGCAGGCGGCCTGTCTGCCACCATCACCAATGGTCGTCATTTTTGCCCTCCGGGCCGCGTCGTCGAACAACTGTGGTCACGCGCCGCGCGCGGCACGATCGCGTGCAGCCGGCAACCTGGGTAGCGTCGCTGAGCATGAAGGCAGTCGTGTTCGATCTCGACGGTGTGCTCGTGGACTCCGAGCAGATGTGGGACGAGGTTCGCCGCTGGGTCGTCGCCGACTACGGCGGCTCGTGGACCGACGAAGCGACCCGCGCCATGCAGGGCATGAGCACGC
Source organism: Haloactinopolyspora sp. (assembly GCF_027324685.1). NCBI lineage: Bacteria > Bacillati > Actinomycetota > Actinomycetes > Jiangellales > Jiangellaceae > Haloactinopolyspora > Haloactinopolyspora sp. The sequence goes on along the minus strand of NZ_DAHVSH010000079.1, from coordinate 5,916 downwards.
CGGAATGGGCCACCTACCTCGTCGACGAGCTGGGGGTGGACCTCAGTGTCGAGCAGGCAGCTCAGCTCACGATCGGCGAGATGACGCGCCGGTACGCCGAGGGGCCCCCGGTCCTGCCCGGAGCCGTCGACACCGTTCGCGCGGTCATCGCCCGCTCGCCGGTCGCCATCGCCAGTTCCTCACCGCCGACGTTGATCCGGGCGTTCCTCGAGTTCGCCGGGCTGACCGACGACGTGACCGTCGCCGTGTCCAGTGAGCAGGTGGCAGCCGGCAAACCCGCGCCCGACGTGTACCTCGAAGCCGCACGGCAGCTGGGTGTGCCGGCCGCGGAGTGCGTGGCCGTCGAGGACTCCACCAACGGTCTGCTCGCCGCGCTGGCTGCGGAGATGACCGTGGTGGCCATCCCGAACCCGCATTTCCCGCCCGCCGACGACGCGGTGGCCCGCGCCGCGGTGGTGATCGACGACATCGCCGAACTCCCGGCGGCGCTCGACCGGCTTCAGCTGAACTGACCAGCGCCGACGAGCACCTCGGTCACCGGCAGCGACGAGTCGGTGGCGAAGTCCAGCGGGCTCGGCGGCAAGCCGCGTTCCACGACGGCGGCGCCCAGGGCGGCGATCATGGCGCCGTTGTCCGTGCACAGCGAGAAGCGCGGCTGGCGCAACGTGATGCCGGCCGCGGCGCAGCGCTGCTCGGTCAGCTCGCGCAGCCGGGCGTTCGCCGCGACGCCACCGGCCAGCACCATGGTCGACACGCCGCGCTCCTGGCAGGCCAGCACCGCCTTCTTCGTCAAGACGTCGGCCACGGCTTCCTGGAAGCCGGCGGCGACGTCGGCGACGGGTACGGGCTTCCCGGCCGCTTCGGCTGTTTCCACCCATCGGGCCACGGCGGTCTTGAGCCCGGAGAACGAGAAGTCGTACCGATGCCGGGTCATGTCGCGGGGTGCGGTGAGCCCGCGGGGGAACCGGATCGCCGCGGGGTCGCCTTCGGCCGCGGCGCGCTGGATGTGCGGCCCGCCCGGATACTTCAGCCCGATCAACCTCGCGACCTTGTCGAACGCCTCGCCGGCGGCGTCGTCGATGGTCTGGCCGAGCAGTTCGGCCGCGGTGGCGATGTCGTCGACCTGCAGGATCTCGGTGTGTCCACCGGAGACCAGCAGCGCGACGACCGGTTCGGTGAGCGGCCCGTTCTCCAGTTGCTCGGCTGCCACGTGGCCCACGAGGTGGTTGACGCCGTACAGCGGCCGGTCCAGAGCCACCGCCAGTGCCTTGGCCGCGGAGACACCGACCATGAGCGCTCCGGCCAGGCCCGGGCCTGCCGTGACCGCGACCGCGTCGACGTCGGCGAGCCGGCAGCCGGCTTCATCCAGGGCCCGGTGCATCGTGGGAACGATGGCTTCCAGGTGGGCCCGGCTCGCGACCTCGGGGACGACTCCGCCGAAACGGACGTGTTCGTCGACCGAGCTCGCGACGGCGTTGGCGAGCAAGGTGGTGCCACGAACCAGGCCGACCCCCGTCTCGTCGCACGAGGTCTCGATGCCCAGGATCAGTGGTGGTGTCACGACGTCGATTATCGCTGCCGTCCCGCCGGTTCGTCGCCGGGGCGTCGAGGCAGCCGGCGACGCATGACGATGGCGTCGCGGTTGCCGCGGTAGTAATTGCGCCGGATCGCCAGGCGCTCGAAACCGTGCCGGGCGTAGAACGCGCGGGCGGCGTCGTTGTCGGCGCGGACCTCCAGCATGAGGTCACCGGCGTCGCGACGGCGAGCCTCGGCGATCACCGCTCGCATCAGTCGAGTCCCGATGCCTTGCCGTTGGTGGCCCGGTTCGACGCCGATCGTCTGCAGGTCGGCCGGCTCCCCGGCCATCGACGGCGAGGTCAGGCCCGCGTAACCGACCACGTGCCCGTCGACCTCCGCGACGACGTACCAGCGGGTGTCGGGAACCCCGGCCAACTCCGCCCAGAACGACTCAGCGCTCCACGGAGCCTCGGCGGCGAACAGCCGCTGCGCCAGCGGGGCGACGATGTCGACGTCCCACCAGCGCATCGGCCTGATCGCAGATGACACGTCAGGCCAACACGCTCTTGCGACCGGCCGGGGGTGTCGCGTCGGGGCGGCGCAGGTACAGCGGATCCGGCGCGCTGATCTCCACGGCTTCGTCCACGACGGCCCGAGCCAGGGCCGCAGCCGAGGGATGCTCCGGTGCCAGCACCGTGCCGAACTCGTCGGCATACAGCCCCGCGCCGGCACCGGCTGCGGGCAGCGCACCGCGCTGAGCGCGGACCGCCGCGGCACGGTCGACGGCCGGTCCGGCCGTACGGCGGCCGGATTCGTCGTAGGCGGCCCAGTAGACCTCACGCCGCCGGGCGTCGGTGGCGACCAGGAACGGCCCGGGCGCGGCGGGGCCGGACACGACGGCGTACGCGATGACGTCGAGGCTGCACACCCCACGCACCGGCAGATCGAGCGCGGCGCCCAGGGTGCGTCCTGCGGCGATACCGACCCGCAAGCCGGTGAACGGACCCGGGCCCACACCCACGGCGATCTCGGTGATCGCCGTCCGATCGGCGCCGACGGCGGCAAGAGCATCGGTGACCTGCGGCATCAGCCGTTCGGTGTGCTGTCGGGGCGCGATCGTCGTGGACTCGGCGACCACCCTGTCACCGTCGTGGAGTGCGACCGTGACAGCCGGTGTGGACGTGTCGAGGGCGAGGAGCAGCACGTGCACACCTTATGTCAACCGCGAACCCGCCACCGTCCGAACCGCGCGCCGTCGGCGATCATGCTCCCGGCGTCATACTCGCTAGCCGTCGACGACGATGCCGAGCTGACCCAGAATCGCCGCCGCTTGCTCAGCGGAGATGACGGCCCCGGCGAACAGGTGTGCCTCTTCGAGCAGGACGTCACCGAGATCCGCTCCGCGCACATCCGCACCGTGCAGGTCCGCGGCGCGCAGCAAGGCGCCACGCAGCCGCGAATCACGCCACACCGTGTCGCGCAGATCGGCACCGGCCAGCACCGCGTCGTCCATGCGCAAGCCGTCGAGTTCCTGGCCACGCAAGCTGATGCCGGCCAGCGAGGCGAGCATCAGATTGCAGCGGCGGAACTTCGGCCCGAGGCCACGAGCCTCGTCGAAACGCGCACCGACCAGGCGGCACCCGGTGAAGCTGGCGTCGGCGATCATCGCGCCGCGCCACGTCGTGTTGGCCAGATCGACGCCGTCGAACACCGCATCGGACACGTCAGCCCCGGAGAAGTTCGCCTTCGCCGCCGAACCTCCCTTCCACACCGAGCCGTCCAGCTCCGCCCGCGTCAGGGTGGCGCCGTCGAATGTGCATGCCTCGAACGTCGCACCGCGCAGATCCGTACGAGACAGGCCGGCGTCGGTGAAGTCGCACCGCCGGAACACTCGGGCAGCGCCGTCGGACGTGGCGAACACCTCGCTGAGGTCCTGACCGGTGAAGTCGGTGTCGACGGTCGCACCGGCAGCTGCGGAGTCGTCGGTCATGCGACCTGCCCCGTCACCTGGCGGAGCTCACGTTCGTCCCATCGTGAGCCCACCGCGCGGATCCGCACATGCCTCAGGTCGGCGTCGTCGCCCCCACCGCGAGCGCGGTCGATGTGGATCTCGAGACGGTCGCCGGCCAGCCCCTCGGCCACACCTTCGCCCCATTCGACCAGCGTGACGGCTTCGTCGAGCGTCGCCTCGAGATCGAGGTCCTCGAGCTCGTCCCAACCGCCGAGGCGATACGCGTCGACGTGCACCAGCGGCGGGCCACCGACGAGCGACGGGTGCACGCGGGCGATGACGAACGTCGGCGACGTGATCGGCCCGCGCACGCCCAGGCCGGCGCCCACGCCTTGGGCCAGTGTGGTCTTCCCGGCGCCGAGATCACCGCCGAGCAGGACCAGGTCGCCCGCGCTCAGCCCGGTTGCCAGGCGCCGGCCCAGCGCCGTCATCTCGTCAGCGTCGGTGACGTCGAGTTCGATCACTTCTGGTTCCGGCCCCTCGGTGTGCGCGGCTGCCGCATCGACGCGACTCGGGTCTTCGTGCGCTGCTCGCGCCGGTCCTTCCGGCGCACTCGGCGCAGCAAGTCGGTCAGCGCCTCGGTGACGAGCTCGTGGCGCTCGAGCAGCACCATGTGCCCGGCATCGGTGGCCTCGACGTAGGCGACGTCGGGCAACTGCTCGACGAACGCGCGGGTGTGCTCGACCGGGATGACGAGGTCGTGTTCACCGGCCACGACGGACACCGGCACCCGCGCCAGCACCGGCAGCGCACCCGACGCGTCCAGCTCGCCGAACAGCGGGAAGTACGCCGCCACCACGTCGATGGGAATCGCTGTGTTCATGTACTTGGTGAACTCGACCAGCCGCGGCGACCCGCCGTCGGCGAACCCGTAGCGGCGGGTCAGGACGTAGCTGAGGTCACTGCCCATCCGCCGGCCGAGCTCGACGAGGTCAGGACGGCGAGCCAGCAGGGTGACGGCGCCCGGTGCAGCCCGCCCGGCCAGCCGGCCGACGAAGCCCGGCAGGCCGAAGCCGGAGACCTTGAGCTTGTCGGCGCTGTTCGCGACGAGGAACACGCCGACGACGCGCCGGCCGAACAGCTCCGGGCGCATCGCCGCGAGCGCCGTGATCGTCATGGCGCCCATCGAGTGCCCCGCCAGAACCACCGGGCCGGTCGGGGCCACCGCGTCGATGACGTGCCCGAGGTCGGCGCCGAGCCGGTCGAACGTCAGTTCTCGCCCGTCGGGCAGTGGATCGGAGTCACCGTGGCCGCGCTGGTCCCAGAAGACCAGTCGCGCCGTGCCGCGCAGGTCGCGGCGTTGAAAGTGCCAAGAATCGCCGGTGAGGGCGAAGCCATTGGTGAACACGATCGTCGGTGTGGTGGCCGAGGCCGGCGCGTCGTCCACGTCGACGTGAAGTGCGACGCCGTCGTCGGTGGTCACCGTGCGGGTTCGGCCACGCAGTGAGCCGAGCGGCTCATCGGCGTACGGGTCGTCGCGCTTGAACGAACGGCCCATCACGTACCGCTCAGCAGCGAACCCGACGGCTGCGCCCGCAGAGGCCACGCCGAGCCAGGCGCTGATCAAACCGGCCGTACGCCCGGCCGCCACCAGCTTGCTCATGGACGTTCCACACCAGCACCGACATAGGTCCGCGGGAGCCGCGGCGCGAACCGGCTGACGATCTCGTACGAGATCGTCTGGCAGGCCTCGGCCCATTGCTGCGCCGTCGGCTCGCCCTCGCCACCGCCGAACAGCACGACCTCGTCTCCAGCCTGGACTGCGTCGTCACGCAGGTCGAGGACGAACTGGTCCATGCACACTCGCCCGGCCACCCGCCGAGTGACACCGTTGACCAGCACCGGCGCCCCCGGCCCTGCGCCGGCACCACTGGAGGCGTGCCGGGGCACGCCGTCGGCGTACCCGAGCGGGACGAGCCCGAGCGTGGTCTCGCGGTCGGTGGTGTACAAGTGGCTGTACGACACGCCGTGCCCAGCAGGAACCCGTTTCACCAGGGTCAACCTGGCGCGCACCGACATCGCCGGGCGCAGCCCCACGTCGGCGGAGGCGACCTGGTCAGGGATCGGGGACAGCCCGTACACGGCCAGCCCGGGCCGGACCAGATCGAAATGGGTGTCCGGCAGCGCCAGCGTGGCGGCGGAGTTGGCCAGATGACGCACCTCGGGCCGAGCCCCTCGCGATTCGGCGAAGGCGACTGCGGCATTGAACGCTTCGAGCTGAGCGGCGTTCTCCGGGTGGCCGGGCTCGTCGGCGAAGGCCAGGTGCGACCACAGGCCCACCACCTCGAGCACCCCTTCGGCTTGCGCCTTCAGCGCTTCGTCGACGAGGCCGGCCCACGCCTGGCGAGGTGCACCAGAGCGCCCGAGGCCGGAGTCGACCTTCAGAT
>NZ_DAHVSH010000072.1:0-24215 GCF_027324685.1 Haloactinopolyspora sp. | reverse complement strand
AGTGGAGTCCGCCAGAGTGGTGTACCGGTAGCTCGGTGATCGTGTCGTCGTAGACGAGGACGCGGTCACCGCGTGACCCTTCGAGTGATCTCTGATAACCGACTCGAAGAAGGACTCCACGATGACCGCTCCCACGAGTATCGACCCTGCCCGTTTCCTGCACGAGCAGCTCTCGCAGGCGTCCCCGGACCTGATGCGCGAGCTGTTGTCCACGTTCATCGACGCGTTGTTGTCGGCCGAGGCGGACGCGGTCTGCGGCGCCGGGTGGGGCCAGGTGTCGACGAATCGGGTCAACCAGCGCAACGGCTATCGGCACCGTGACCTGGACACCCGCGTCGGCACGATCGATGTCGCGGTTCCCAAGCTGCGCACCGGGTCCTACTTCCCGGAGTGGCTGTTGACCCGGCGCCGTCGCGCGGAGGAGGCGCTGACCAGCGTGGTCGCGACCTGCTACCTGCTGGGGGTTTCGACCCGCCGGATGGACAAGCTCGTGCAGTCCCTGGGCATCACGGGCCTGTCGCGTTCGCAGGTCTCGGAGATGTCCAAGGACCTCGACGAGCAGGTCGCCGCGTTCCGCACGCGCCCGTTGGACGCCGGCCCCTACACGTTCTTGGCCGCGGACGCGTTGACGATGAAGGTCCGTGAGGCCGGTCGGGTGGTGGGCGCGGTGGTCCTGGTCGCGACCGGGGTCAACGCCGACGGGCACCGGGAGGTCCTCGGGGTCCAGGTCAGCACCGCCGAGACCGGCCCGGCGTGGCTCACGTTCTTCCAGGACCTCGTGGCCCGTGGCCTGAGCGGAGTGAAGCTGGTGACCTCTGACGCCCACGCCGGGCTGGTCGCCGCGATCGGTGCGACCTTGCCCGGCGCGACCTGGCAACGCTGCCGCACCCACTACGCGGCGAACCTGATGTCGACCTGCCCGAAGGCGTCGTGGCCCGCGGTCAAGGCGATGCTGCACAGCGTCTACGACCAGCCGACTGCCAAGGACGTGGCCGCCCAGTTCGACAAGCTGCTGGACGCCGTGGGCGACAAGCTCCCCGCAGTCGCCGAGCACCTGGATGCTGCTCGCGCCGACGTCCTTGCCTTCACCGCGTTCCCCAAGGACCTGTGGCGTCAGGTGTGGTCGAACAATCCGAACGAGCGCCTCAACCGCGAGATCCGTCGGCGCACCGACGTCGTGGGCATCTTCCCCGACCGCGGCTCGGTGATCCGCCTGGTCGGGGCCGTCCTGGCCGAGCAGCACGACGAATGGGCCGAAGGACGCCGCTACCTCGGCCTCGAGCTCCTCGCCAAAGCCCGAATCACGATCGTCCCCGACGAAGAGGGGGTAGCCGATCCACCTCTGGCCCTGACCGCCTGAACAACACCAGGATCACGCCGAACCGCTACACCACTCCCCAGGACTTGACCGGCCGTGCCGGCCGAGTGGAACCGGGATCGCATCGTGGCGCCGCTGCTACGCCAGATGCGCGAGGTGGACAGGCTCGCGCGGCGCGCCGAGGAGCTTCCGGGTGAAGTGGAGGCGGCGAACACGGCGCTGGAGGTGGCCACGGAGGCGTGCGGTGCCAGGGAGGCCGCATGGCGGGCGGGTGAGTTGGCCTTCGCGGAGGTCCTCGGCGCACGTGAACGGCTGGAGGAGGCGAGGCGCGTACGAGCAGCTCTGGGTCGTGAGCTCCACAGCCACCTGGGGCAGACCCTGGACGGCAGGCTGGAGAAAGCCCAGGAGCGTTTCAAGAGGGACCTACTCGACCGGGACGGTGCGAAGCGACGGGCGTCCGAGCTCGTTGACGAGGTCCGGCGGTTGGAGGTTCGCCGCGCTGAGCGGGACAGAGCCGCGGCCCGGCACGAAGAGCGGGAGCGCGCAAACGAGGCACGACAGGCTCACGAAGCGCGCCTACGTGAAGCGCGGGAGCAGCAGAGCGCTGAGGTCGCGCGGTACCTGGGAGCAGTCCTCTAGCAGTCGCTGCCAGTGCGACGTGTCCAATGCGGCGCGTCGCACTGGCGCGGCTCGCGCGCGCCCCGCCTCACCATCGACGAAATTGGAGGACCGACAACCGCATGACCATCAACAAGCCAACCTCTCGCCCGAGTCCAGACCGATTTCCGTCCCGCTGCAGCGGGCCGGAGATCCGCAGCGAGACTGGGCCGTCTCCGGCCACCCGTGCGCAGGTCTGCTCGCGGGAGGGCGCGCGGGCCAGCGCGCGCAGCGAGCGGCAGCGGTGGCGCCTTCGGGCCTGGGCGCGCGCACTTCCGCGTGAGCGTCAACGGCTGACCGATGACCCGGTGCAGGTCGTTGCCGCGGCGATCGCGGCCCGTGTCCCAGCTGTGAGCCTGTCGGGAGGCTGGTTGCTCCGCGAGACCGGACTCGACCCTAGTGCGGTACACGTCGCGCTGGTGGAACTCGAGCGTGCTGGGATCGTTACGGCGGGCTCAATCGCGTCCGGCCGGGCGGACATCCTCACCCCGGCCGTTCTCGACCTGATGGGCATTGAGGCACTCGCGCTGCCGTGGCACGTACTTCCAGACGTCGACCCACCCGGCGGCGGGATCGTCGCGCGCACAGACCGGGCTGCCGACGACATCGCGGACGTCGAGTGGTACCGGACCGAGGCAGCGGCCTGATGGCGAGCGGGCGTCGTAAGGGGATCTCGATTGTCGAGGACTGGGTCGCCGTCTCACGTGACCACGACGAAGCCGCAGCGCACAACTGGGACCTGTCGACCGACCTGCGGATGCTGTCGGCGGCGCGGTGGCGCCTGGAGCTGTCCGGGCACTCGCATTGGCGCCGTGGTGAGCTGCGAGACGTGCTTGCCAGCCCCGACGCCGCAGGGGAGCTGAAACCGCTGTCGGCCAGTGCCGTGGGGCGCCGCATCAAGGCGCTGGTCGACGCCGGCCAGCTCCTCCCCGGCTCCTGGTCCCAGTGTCTCGTCCTGCCGCTGTTCAAGGTTCAGACCGGCATGAAGGGCACGCCCACCGAGTGTCCGAGGAAGCCGGCTGGGGGGTTCCCGCTGGGCGACGCTGAATGAACCCGAGCGTCCGAGGTGCGGGATCGGTCCGAAACCCAGGCGGTGAACGCCGGGGATGGGCCTAGATCCCAAGCGTCGGACGCCAACGCACGAGCCGCTGACCTGCGCATTTAGGGCGTGCTCTCTCCTCTCTCTCCCAACGGCGGAAAGGCAGGGGGGAGCACGCCTGGGCCAGCTCAACGGGCAGTTGCAGCGGCGCGGGCCCCTTGGGGGCCCGGCCAGCGTAGAAGCTGCAACGGCAGAGCATCGGGGGCCCCAAGGGGCCCACCAGAAGATTTGGATCCACAACCTGTAACCCTTGGAACGGCCCGAGCGTGAAACGCTCTTTAGCCCCCGATCTGGTGGCTAAGCGTCGGACCCGGCGGGGGGTCCTCTAGAGCCCTCCGACCTGCACATACGTCCGCCGCCGCGCAAGCGCCAAGCCCTTCCACGAGTGGCTCATCGACCCCCTGATCGTGGCGGAAGTCCAGCTGCTAAGACGTAGCGGCCGGACGCTGCTGGCTGCGAGGTCATACCCCACCCCGTGGCACCCAAAGCGTGAGACCGAAGAGGAGGACATAGAAGTCATGCCGAAATCAATCGACCACCGGGGCGAGACCTATGGAACGTGGGTCGTCGTAGAAGGCGCCGGTACTGACCCCAAGTCTCGCCAACGCCGCTGGCTTCTGCGCTGTTCGACGTGCGGAGCCGAGCGGGTGACCCTGGGCCAAACACTCCGAGAGGGCCATGCAGGTCGAACACTCTGCCGGTCATGCAAACCGATCGGATACGAGGCAGCGCACAGGCGGGTGATCCGCAAAAGAGGGCGAGCTTCGACCCACCCGTGCATGTGGGTGGACTGCGGGCGTAGGGCTGACCATTGGGCGCTCATGATCGGATTTCGCCCGAACGCAGAGCGCGAAGAGCGCATTAAGGGCAGCATCCTGCGCTACTCACTCGACGTAAGCAGCTACCAGCCAATGTGCGCCCGATGCCATGCGCGATGGGATCGGATGCAGACGCCTCGCTGAAACCGCACGCGCACCCGCCACGGGCAAGCGGGCGGGCACGGCATTCTCGTCCCCACGTGCGGCACTCGTGCGGACGGGACGCCGTGGCCCGCTTGACCTTCGCTGCGTCACACAATCACCGGCGCGCGTGTGGGCGTCTCACGCCGCAGATCACGAGCCTACCCGCGGTAACGATAGGCGAGAAGCTAGCGTCGGACATTGATTTCGAACGTTCGCAGGTAATCAGAATAGAGTTGGTTCGTAGCGATTCCGCGATCGATTCGGCTCACGACCTGTTGGTACTCCGTCAGCTTGTCCGTTACCACAAACACATGCCGCACATCCTGACGACGTGCAATGGCCTCGGTGAACGGCCCGATGGCCTCAATGTCGAACAGTACGCCATAAGTTGCCTGGCTCGGCAATGCCCAGCCCTCGCCGGACCTGACTCGTGCCACCCTGGACGGCCGGGTGTGACCGTGGGTCGCTGACCTGCTGGTTCGTGGCGTGGTGGTGCTGGATGTGGTCACTAAGAACCTGGTCGTGGAAGCCTGCGGGGGTGGTCTCGCGGTTCGTGCGCAAGGTCCGCACCGCGTCGGGAGCGGTCGCGGTGCAGGTCGTGACGCGTCGGGGCCGGCAGGTCGAGCATGTCGAGCATGTCGGGTCTGCCCATACCGATGCCGAGCTGGAGTTGTTGCTGGTCGCGGCGCGTGAGCGGCTGTTCCCGGGTCAGGAGGTCCTGGACCTGGGCGTCGTGGCGGTGGTCCCGGCGCGGATGGACGAGGTCGCGGACTGGACGAGCGAACCTCGGCTGCCCCTGGGGGCGTCGACGGCGCCGGCCGGTGGGCGCCGCGTCGTGACCGCTGCGGGTGGGCGGGTCGTGGGAACGTCAGCCGACCTGTTGTGGAGCGTCCTGACCAGCGCATACACCCGTCTGGGGTTCGATGTGCTGGGTGATGAGGGCTTCCGGGCGATGGTCCTGGCCCGGATCGTGGAGCCGACGTCGAAGGCCGATGTCGTGCGGGTCCTGGCCGAGATCGGCGCCCCGCCGGTCGGTGTGCGCACGTTGTTCCGGTCCCTGGCCCGTTGCCAGGCCCGGGACTACCGCGGGCAGCTGGCAACCGCGTGCTGGGCGCATTCGGGCGCCGCGGATGGGGCCGCGGCCCTGGTGCTCTACGACGTGACGACGCTGCACTTCGAACGCGGCGACGAGGACGAGCTGCGCAGGGTCGGGATGAGCAAGGAGCACCGCGTCGACCCGCAGGTCCAGGTCGGACTGCTCGTCGACCCCGGTGGGTTCCCGTTGGAGGTGCACCTGTTCGAGGGCAACAAGGCCGAGACCACCACGCTGATCCCGGTCCTGACCGCCTTCGCGGCCCGGCACCAGATCGCCGACATGGTCGTGGTGGCCGACGCCGGGATGCTGTCGGCGGCCAACTTGAACGCGATCGAGGACGCGGGGTTCGCCTTCATCGTCGGCTCGAGGATCACCAAGGCGCCCTACGACCTGGCCGAGCACTTCGAACGGCACGGCAACTACTTCACCGACGGGCAGGTCCTGGAGTCGACCCGCGTGATGGGCACCGGCACGGGCGCACGGGACCGGCGGGTGGTCTACCAGTGGAAGTTCACGCGCGAGCAGCACGACAACAAGGCCATCAACGCGATGGTCACCAAAGCGGAGAAGGTCGCTGACGGGTCCCGGCCGCTGCGCCGCGACCGGTTCGTCAAGATCACCGGGGCCGACAAGGGCGTGGACTGGGACCTGGTCGAACGCGCCCGCCAGCTGGCCGGCCTGAAGGGATACGTCACCAACCTGCCGGTCAGCGCCATGGACGGCGCAGCGGTGATCAGCGCCTACCACGACCTGTGGCACGTCGAGCAGTCGTTCCGGATGACCAAGGGCGACCTACGGGCCCGACCCGTGTTCCACCACCAGCGCGACGCGATCGAGGCCCACCTGAGCGTCGTGTTCGCAGCCCTGGCCATCGCCCGTCACCTGCAAGACGCCACCGGGGTCAGCATCAAGAAGATCGTCCAGACCCTGCGCACCCAACGCTCCGCGACCATCACGATCAACGGCCAACGCCTCACCCTCGAACCCGACCTCACCGACGCCGCCAGCGACATCCGCCGCCGCCTCGAAACAGGTCACTAAGCCAGTTGGCACGAGTCAGGTCCCGCGCATTGCTGGCTCATCGCAATCGAGGGTGTAATTGGGTCCACGAAGTCCCGAGACTTCACATTCAGACCCCAACTACACCCTCGAATGCGATGAGCCCCCAAACTCTCAGTGCAGTCCACAGCGACGTTGGCAGCACCTGACGCGATCCCGGTGTAGTAACTCGCCTCTGCTGCAACATCGGCCGCCGCCGCGGCTTCGCTGGCCCAACCCCGGCCGCGCTCAAAGGTCGTGAACGTCGCCTGACCCGGCGAAGGCCTCGGTGGCGCCGACCGGACGGTCAATATCCAGAGCACTATCCCAGGGCTCGCGTTATGAGGACCCACGAGCTGATGGCCGCGATGACGAACCACCAGAAGATGTCGATGTTCTTCGGTTGCGCGACAGCGCTGGGCTCCCAATCGGCGGGTCGGCCCGCACGTTGCCATCTCTTCAGGTCCCTCGACGCGAACGCATAGCGCACGAGCTGGCTCGGGGTCCACGACATGATCGCCAGCCCGACAAGACCGCCTGCCACACCCAACGACGCGAAGTGGAGCGCGGCGGCGATCAGGCCGAATCCAATCGAGATACCGCCGCCCACCACCACGCCGACACCGGCGCTCACCCGAAGTGCAAGGGCACGAGCCGCAAAGTCGGGGCTTGGGCCGAACGTGCGGGCCATCGCTTCATCCGGTGTTGTCAACCCGGCCGTGCCGCCAACCCTCAGAGCGACCACCGTCAGCGCGCGATGAATCATGTAGATCGCGCTTCCCGGGGTCATCGGGCGGTACCGGTTCAGCCGCATGCGATTGCTCCGATTCTAGGTGCGACAAGTCCTGCCGCGGTCAACTCCTCTGCGATCTGCGAGCTACCGTTACGAGATTGCTCTGACCGCGCTGATCAGGAGCATCACCACGCCCAAACCCAGAAGTGGCCAGCGTGCGTGGCGAGAGAAGCGCCAAGCGCCGTGAGCCTGGGCATAACGATTTCCTGGCGGCGGCTCTTTTAGTGATCTCAGGAAGAGTACCACGAACATCACGAGACAGTAGATGCCGAGACTAGTGGTGTTCACAGGAATTCCAAACGGTGTCCCAAGGATAAGCCAGCGGAATGCCTAGCCAACCGGCGGTTGGACCGCCTGGCCATTGCGTTACGCCGAAGCCGATAGCAGTGGACGCCGCATCCCAGCCGCAGGCGGCCCAGGCACGTTCAGTGCAGTCCACTCCGCCGCTTGCGAGACCTGACGCGATCCCGGTGTAGTAACTCACCTCTGCTCCAGCATCAGCTGATGCTGCGGTTCCACTTATCCAACCCCAGCTACCGTCCGCCCCAATTGTGACCACCGCGTCTCCGGCGAACACCTCGGTTGCGCCGAAGCCTATGCCTCCGGTGGCGATCACTCCGACGACTGCCGCGGAGGCTCCGGTGATCCCGGCGACGGACTTAACGACACCACCGAAGGATTCGCCGCCGTCACCGGTCGGACCCCCTACGAGTCCGGACAGGCAGTTGCCGTCTCCCCAGAATCCCGCCGAGAAGACGTTCGAGGTGCAGAGTCCGCTGGGGTCGCTGCCGTTAAGAGGATTGTCGTTCACGTACCCATACGCGGATCCCGTGACCGCTGCTAAAGGATCGCGTGTGAGGAATTGTGCGGTAGTGGGGTCGTAGTAGCGGGCGCGTAGGTGGATGAGCCCGGATTCGGGGTCGGTGTATTGGCCGGCGTAGCCGAAGGGGTTGGCGGCTGTTCCGGTGGTGCCGGTGAGGTTGCCGTAGGGGTCGTAGCTGTAGGTGGCGACGACGGTCCCGGTGGCGTTGGTCAGGGCACGGGTGGATCCGAGCTGGTCGTGGTGGTAGTACAGCACGGCTCCGCCGGAGGTGACCTGCTCGAGGGGTAGGCCGCCGGGGCCGTAGATGTAGCTGGTGGTGCCGTCGACGAGGAGCAAGGGGATGCTGCTGGTCAGGTCCCAGGTGTAGTTGGTGGTCACGCCGGTGGAGTAGTTGGTCTTGCTGGACCGCAGCCCGTCTCCGTCGTAGCGGTAGTAGGCGGTGGTGCCGTACTGGTCGAGTTGTCCGGATTGGTAGTAGGTCAGTGTCGTGGTGCCTGACGGCGTGGTGACGGTGGTGCGGTTGCCTTGCGGGTCGTAGCCGCAGCTGGCCTGCCCCGCCGGTCGCAGGGCCAGCAGGACGCCGACGAGTTGGGTGCTGACGCTGTGGGTGGCGGTGCGGGTCCCGGTGGCGCCCGCGGTGGCCAGCGGCTGGTCGAGGATCGCGGTGTCCGTGGTCCCGCCGGCTTGCTGGACCCGGCGGGTCATGCCCGTGGGCGCCGACCAGGTGCCGGCGGTGCTGGCCGAACCGTCGACCATGACGAGTTGCTCGCCGGTCAGGCTGCTGGTGACCGAGGGAACGGTGACGGCAGTGCCGGCGGTGGTGGATGCCGAGGCGGTCACGTCGATCGGGGTGGTGGGGTCCACGCCGCGGTAGACCGCCACGGCGACCGACTTGGCGATCTTGCCCTGGAAGCTCACCGTCACAACCGGCCCGTCGGTGGCGGTGACCGTGTGGTCGAACACGACGATCTTGGTGGCGGTGCTGCCGGTGCCGGAGGTGTAGGTCCCGACCGTGGCGTACCCCGTGGGGCCGGTGATCGTCTTGCCGTTGGGCAGGGTCGCGACGACCAGCACCTGGTCACCCGCCGTGGTGCCTGAGGGCAGCGACATGCTCAGGGAGCTTGAGGTGGCGTCACCTGCACTGGCAGTCCCGACCAGGGAGATCGCGGGCGCAGTGGTGCCAGTCAGCTCGTCGGCCGCGTCGAAGCTCTGGGCGGTGTTGTCCAGCCGCTTGGTCAGGTTGTCGGCCTGGTCGTAGGCGTACGTCGCGGCGTCCACACCGCTGAGCTGGTTGAGGGTGCTGTAACTCCACGCGTGGCTGTCGGCCGGCACCCCGGTGGAACTCACCGCTGTCGCGAGATTGGCGCCGTCCCGGGTGTAGCCGAAGGCCGCGAACGGCGCGGTGGGCGTCCCGGTCGGAGCATCGCTGATGGCCATCAGCCGGTTGGCGGCGTCGAACGTCTGGGAGTCGGTGGTGCCGTTCGGGTTCGTCTGCGTTGTCAGGTTCGAGTTGGGGTCGTAGCCGAAGGTCGTCTGGTGCTTGGCCCAGTCCTTCACCCCGGTCAGCCGGTTGGCTGCGTCGTAGCTGCGGGTCACGGTCCCGGTCGTGCCTGGGTAGGTGATGGAGGTGAGTCGTCCGCCCAGGTCGTAGCCATAGGCGACGGTCTGGCCGTTGCCGTTCTTGGTGGCGATCAACCGGTGCAGGCTGTCCCATGTCCACGTTGGCTGTCCGCTCCCGTCGTTCTGCGCAGTCAGCTGCCCATCGGCGTCGTAGTAGATGGAGAAGACCGCCGGAGTCCCGCTGTCGCTGTAGGTGACGCCGGTGACCTCGCCAGCCTGGTCGTAGGTCGTCGTCGTGGTCCTCCCCGATGGATCGGTGAGGGTCAGCAGCAGCCCGTTGGGGTCGTAGACGTAGGACGTGGTGCGGTTCAGGGCGTCGGTGACGGTGCGCTGGTGGCCCGCCGCGTCGTAGGTGTAGGCGGTGGCGTTGCCGGCGGCGTCGTACTGGTGGTGCACGCTGCCGTCGGCCCAGTAGTCCGTGCGCAGTGTTGTGCCGTCCGGCCGTTGCGTGGCCGTCAGCTGTCCGGCGGCGTCATGGACGTAGGTTGTCGTGTGGCCGTCGCCGTCGGTCGACCAGTCCTGGTTGCCGTCTGCGTCGTAGTGCTCGACGACCTGGTGCGCGGTGGGCGTGCTCGCGGTCCACAAGGGGTCGCGCGTGATGGTCGGGCGCCCGTACGCGTCATAGGCATAGGTGGTCGTGTTGGCGGCCGGGTTGCCGCCGGTGATGTTGCCCTTCGGGGAGACCATCGAGGTACGCAGGCCGCGGCCGGTGTCATAGCCGTAGGTCGTCTTGTCCCCAGCGCTGTTCTCCGGCGTGGCTGGTGCCGTCACCGCGGTGACAGCACCGAACGCGTCGTAGGCCGTCGTCGTCGTGTTGCCGTTCGGGTCGGTCACCGAGGTGACGTCTCCCGGGTGTGACGGGTCGTCGTGGTGGAAGGTCGTCGTCGAGATGGCCACGGTGGCACCGGTCGTGTTGTCCAGAAGGGGAGCCGACCGCGTCAGCAGGTTCCCCGCCGCGTCGTACGTCATGGTCGTGGTGATCGGCTGACCGTTGATCGTCTTGGGCTCGGTGATCGAGGTGACCTCGTTCAACGCGTTGTACGTGTAGCTCGTGGTGCGGTTCAGCGGATCGGTGCTGGACAGCACGTTGCCCGAGGGGTCGACCACCTGCTGGGTCAGGTTGCCGTCCGGGTCCACGACCACCGTCTTGCCGACCGACGTCGGGTCGTAGCGGTAGTAGGTGGTCGCGGCCGCCTGGGTGCCGTACCCGTGGGTCACGAACGTCGTCATCCCGAACTGGTTGCCGTAGACGGTGATGTTGCCCGCCGGGTCGGTGACCTTGGTGGCTGACGGCATCGAGGTGTAGTCGAACGACGTGGTCCGTCCTAGCGGGTCGGACTGCCAGTCGACCCGTCCGGCCGCGTCGTAGTGGTTCGTCGTCACCGGCGTCGGCGAAGTCGTGACGTCCCCGCAGAAGCGGGGCGAGCGCATCGTCACCAGCCGGTGGGAGTCGTCGTAGGTGAACTGCCAGTGCCCGCCCCCGACGTCGACGACGTCGGTCAGGTTCCCGGCCGCGTCATATCCGTACGTCAACGTCCGCGCCGGCGTCGAGGAATCGCGTACCGAGGTCACGTGCGCGCCGGCGAAGCTGAAGGTGTAGCTGCGGCCCGCCGGGTCCTGGACCACCATCGTCGAGCCGTCTGGGTGACTGATCGTAGTGGTCAGGCCATTCAGATCCCGGACGGCGGTCAGCTGCCCATTGGCGTCGAAGGTGATGATCTGGCGAGCTTGCCGTGTGAATGTCCATGTCCCGTCGCCGTTGTGAACGAGCGTGGCCACGGCGCGCGGAGGCGCCGACCAGCTGCCCGCATTCGACGTGAAGGTGACCTGAGCTCCGTTCTCCTCACTGACGACCGCCGTCGAGGCGTCCGCCGTCAGCGAGATGCCGTAGGAGTCCGTCCAGCCGTACCCGAACGGGCCATCAGTTCCGGCCGCCAACGAGTTGTACGTGCGCGACAGGTCCAGTGACGGTCCACGGCCAGGGGTCGACAGGTCCGCGAACGTGTGCCAGAAGTTCCCCGTCACGGTGTCGACCGGGTAGTTCGTCGCCGATGCCTGAGTCGCGTGCCCGCGCGCGCAGCCGCCCAGCTCCTCACTCGCGCTGACCGACCCACCAACGAGCGCAGCCTGCGGATACTGCGCGACAACTGCCTCGCCTCGCGTGGGTGTGACAGGGAACGTGGCTACCGCTGTGTCGCTGAGGGTGACCCCGTCGGTGAACGTCTGTGAGTACGTGTACACCACCGTCCACTGGCCGAAGCACACGCCGGTCCACGGGATCGTCGTGCTGGTGCTGCCGATCCGCCCCGGCAAGAGATACGTCTTGCCCACGATGCCCCAGCTGTACGAGTACTTCTGGTCGACGAGGGTCCCGCACGCGTCGTAAACCGCATCGGACTGCACATTGTTCTCAGTGGTCTGGTTGCCGGTTACCGAATCATTGAAGGCGATGTCCGCGCAGAATGCGTACTTGTTGTCGGAATAGACGAAGACCGAGGTATAGCAGTCGATGGTGCCCTCGGTAGTCTGAACGTCGAACATGTCATTGGGATCGAAGCCGGCCGGCGCCACATTGGAAACAGTCAGAGTGTCCCCGGCGGCACTGCTCACCATGGGACTGGAGAGAGAGTCGCGGTCGGCTTCTTCGACGGCGCCTGCACGGCCGCTGGGTAGCCGCTTGGCGGCTTCCCAGCTCCGGCTGCGCCGAACGACCCGGGCCGCGGGGCGGGGCTCGCCGTGGGGCTCGGCGCCGGCGACGGTTGCCCCGATGCGTGAACACCCTCAGGACGTGGTCCCGCCGAAGCCGCAACCGCGGCAGAGTGCGGCCCTATGGTCGGCACCGCGTTCGCTGGCATGGCAGCCACCGTCACCATGGCGGCAGCGGTCGCCGTGACCGCAGCGATCAGACGAACCTTGCGACTCCAGCCAACAGTGCCAACCATCGCACGCGCCCCCTAGCGCCGAGCCCCCCGCTGACGAACCGGAACGTAGCAGCGGGATCCCTAACCACAGGGTCCGGTATGTTCCGTGTCACCCGATCGGTCCAACAGTCTGAGAACCCGCTAAGCGCCGGCAGAGCGCCGCCCATGCGTCCTCGCGCAGTGGCGTCCCTGATGGTGGTGTAGCGCTGGGGCCGTGTGGCGTCGTGGACGACGACGCGGTCACCGCGTGATCCTTCGAGTGAACCTTCCACAGCACTCTCGAATGGAGCATCACGATGACCGCACCACGCATTGTCGACCCCGCCGGCGTCTTGGGCGAGGCCCTGTCCGGGGCTTCCCCGGACCTGAGGCGGCACCTGTTGGGCACGGTGATCAACAGTCTGCTGTCGGCAGAGGCCGACTCGGTCTGCGGCGCCGAGTGAGGCCAGGTCTCCCCGGAGCGGGTCAACCAGCGCAACGGCTACGAGGCCAGGACACCCGGGTCGGCACGCTCGACTTCCCGGTCCCAAGTTGCGCACCGAGTCCTACTTCCCTCAGTGGCTGCTCGAGCACAGGAAGCGCGCCGAGGCGGCGCTGAGCAGCATGGTCGCGACCTCCTCCCTGTTGGGGGGTCTCCACCGGCCAGATGGACAAGCTCGTGGAGTCCCTCGGCATCACCAGTCTGAGCAAGTCGCAGGTCTCGCGAACACGTGCGCACTGGCCACCGACAAGCAAGAAGGCCGCCTCTCCACCCGGAGAAACGGCCTCTGACCTGCCCAAACGTGGAGCTGAAGGGACTCGAACCCTCGACCCCCTGCAGCGCGACGGCAGGCTCGCCCGTCTCGCCGCGGATCGAGTCGACTGGCGTCGTCTCGGACCTTCTCCGCTCTGGCCTGGGCCACGACCGAGATCTGCTCGCTGTGACGCCTCCACGATATCGACCTCGGCCAGGTTGTCTCGATCGAGCTGGATCTACCTCGCGCGGAGTTTCTGGCTACTTCTTGTTCACCCCCTCTGATGACGCCGCCCTTCGGGGCAAGTCCGTGGAAGCGGTCAGGCTCTGACACCGGAGCGTTCGGGTCAGGGCCGGCAGCAGCCTCCACGACCATTCGGCTGTGCGGTTCGGCGAGTACGGCTGGCGATGACGCACCGCCCGCACGGTCGGACGCCGAGCGCTCAGCGGCGCCAGAGCCGGTCGATCGGCATGACGTGGAGCCGGTCCTCGAAGGTGTAGCTGCGAGCTCCGGTGTAGAGCGCCACGCCCGCGACGAATGCGGATCCCAGGCGCTCGCGCAGCTGCCGCAGACCCGAGAAGTCGTCCCTGCCGACTCGGCTGGCCGCTTTGATCTCGAAAGCGGTCACACGGCCGTCGTCGGCTTCGATCACGACGTCGACTTCCGCGTTGTCGCGGGTGCGCCAGTGGCCAACCGACGCGATCCCGTCAGTCCAGGTGGCCTGCGCGAGAAGCTCCCCGACGACGAACGTCTCCAGCAGGTGGCCGAACTGGGTGAGCGCCGCGGGGTCACGGCGGGCGAGCTTGTCCGCCGTCAGCCGCAGGAGTCTGGCGGCTACGCCCGCGTCGATCAGATGCACCTTCGGTCTGGCCGTCGTCCTTTTCGTCAGTGTGCGGTCCCACGCTGGCAGCAGCCGGACGAGGAACACCGCCTCCAGGAGCCGTACGTAGTCGCGTGCCGTCTTCTCGTCGATCCCCAGACCGTCCGCCAGTCGCGCGCCGTTGAGGACCTGTGCGGTCTGCCCGGCAAGGCGTTCGAGCACGATCGGCAACGTGTGGGCCTGACGCACTCGGGAGAGCTCCTGAACATCACGTTCCAGGGTGAGCCGAACCCAGTCCTCGATCCACCGCGACCTTGCACCGTCGCTGCGCGCGGCGAGGGCCAACGGGAACCCACCCTTGACGATCCGATCGATGTACTCCTCTCGAGCCGTGGTCGAGGCCGGCGCCGCGACCGTCTCCGCCGGGTCGTTCATGAGGCCGGCCAGCAGGCCTCCCGCCGAACCCTCGATCTCGGCCTGCGACAGTGGCAGCACCGCCAGGCGCTGCAGCCGCCCGGTGAGGGCTTGCGCGGCACGCGGCAGCGACTCATGACGCGCGGACCCGGTCAGGACGAACTGCCCCGGACGGCTCGACCGGTTCAGCCGAGCCTTGATCGCATCGAGGACCACAGGTGCGTGCTGATACTCGTCGATGAGCACAGGTCCGGGCCCGTCGATCATGACCGCCGGGTCGGCGGCGACCGCCGCGCGCACATCGACATCGTCCAGATCGAGGACCTCGCCACCCAGACGCTCCGCAAGCCCCGCCAGCAGGGTCGACTTGCCCACCGTACGAGGGCCCTCGAGCAGGAGAACCGGACTCTCCGAGCAACGCTCGACCACAACCGGCAAGATCTTGCGCTCAACCAGGTCAGCGTCGCTTCTCACGGGTACACGATAGGCCGACTCCCGTTCCGTCGTACTTCATACTCCTGAATTGCCACTGCGCAAACGCCCGTTCTGCCACCCGGCCAACTCCTGAATTGGCCAACCGCGACCTCCCGCCGTGGCGCCAGCAGACACCCGGGCAGGCCATCGGCCGACGATTCGCTCCCAGCAGTGGGCCGCCACCCAGCCCGCCCCGCCCAACGGGCATGAACCGGGAGGCGACCGGTGGTGATGACCAGTGCCTGCGCCGGGCGGTTCACCTTGCCGCCCGCGTGCGACGATGCGCAGCGTGCCCATGACCTACGGCAACGAGGTCCTGCAGCTCCGGCGCGAGCTCGAGCGCCTTCGCGAGGAGAACCAGCGGCTCTCACGGTTGCTCGAGCTTCAACGCCACGAGACGACACCGGCACCCGAGCAGCCGACTGCCGCATCGGCGGCGGGCGGCCTGGTCACGATGGCGTCGCCCGTCGCCGACAAGCTCGCACTCTTCACGAACTTGTTCCGCGCCCGCTCCGACGTCTACGCCCTGCGATGGGAGAACGCCCGAACCGGCGCCGCCGGCTGGTCACCTGCCGTCGCAGGCGGCTGGCGTCAGGGCATGGACCGCCGAACGGTCCGCTACCTGCCGCTACGCAAGGAGGTGATCGGCGCCCACCTCGTCGGCGACGTGTTCGCGGGTCTCTACCCGCTGCTGCCGGACAACTCGTGCCGATTCCTCGCCGCCGACTTCGACGGACCGGTGGCCCTGCTCGATGCGCTCGCGTACACCAAGGCGGCGCGCGCCCACGGCGTGCCGTCCGCGCTGGAGATCTCGCAATCAGGCCGCGGCGCACACGTGTGGACCTTCTTCGCCGAGGACACCGCGGCCAGCACCGCACGGGCGGTCGGCACCGTGCTGGTACACGAGGCGATAGTGCTGCGCGGCTCGATGGACCTGCGCTCGTACGACCGGCTGTTCCCGAACCAGGACGTGATGCCCGACGGCGGGTTCGGCAACCTCATCGCTGCGCCACTCCAAGGGCAGCGCCGTAAGGACGGGCTCACCCTGTTCCTCGATCTCGCCACGCTCGAGCCGTACGACGACCAGTGGAACTACCTGTCGACGCTCGATCGACTCAGCCCACGTGACGCCTCGCGAGTCGCACGCGCGGCGGGCCGCACGCTCGTCGGCCAGGACGTCAGCCAGCTGAGCCGCTCGAGCTCGACCAAGGTCCGGCCTCATCTCCCACCGGTCGTGCACGCCGAGCTTGGCGCGGGCCTGACGCTGGAGTCCTCCGAGCTGACACCGGCCGCGCTGTCGACCTTCAAGCACGCGGCGTCGATGGCCAACCCGCTGTTCTACGAGCGCGAGCGGCTGCGGAAGTCCACTTGGGACACACCACGGTTCATCCGCGGCTACGACGTCACCCTCGACGACCGACTCGTCCTACCGCGAGCCTTGCGCCACTCCGTGGCCGACATCGTGGACAACGCGGGCTCCAGGCTCGTCGTCACCGACCTTCGGAACACGGGGCAGGAGATCGACGTGACGTTCACGGCCGACCTCACCTCCAGCCAGGGCGCCGCGGTTGACGCCCTCCTCGCGCACGACGACGGCGTCCTCGTCGCCCCTCCCGGATCGGGCAAGACCGTGATCGCCTGCGCCGTGATCGCCGAACGTGCCACGTCCACGCTGGTGCTCGTCGACCGCAAGGCACTCGCCGAGCAGTGGCGCAGCCGGATCGAGGAGTTCCTCGGGGTTCCCCCAGGCCAAGTCGGTGCCGGCCGTCGCAAGCTCACGGGTGTCGTCGACATCGCGATGATGCCGTCGCTGGCACGGCGCGACGATGTGACCGAACTCACCAGCGGCTACGGCCAGGTCGTCGTCGACGAGTGCCATCACCTTGCCGCGGCCGCGTACGACCACTCCGTGAAGAAGATCGCCGCCCAGTTCTGGCTCGGCCTGACTGCCACTCCCACACGGCGCGACGGACTGGGGAACCTCGTCAACTGGCACCTCGGCCCGATCCGCCACACCGTGACGGACGCCGCGCCGGGCACGCTGGACGCGGCCTGGTCGGCACACGGAGGACCACGCCGCGTGCTGCACGTGCACGACACCGTCTTCACCCACGACTCCGTGGACCCGTCCTCGCCGGGCGCCCTCGCCGCCATCCACCGCGCACTTGTCGCCGACGAGGTTCGCAACACCCAGATCGTCGACGACATCGCGGCCGCACTCGGCCGCGGTCGCAACTGCCTCGTCCTGACCCGTCGCGTCTCCCACCTGCAGGCGCTGGCGGCGCGACTGACCGCCCGCGGGTTCCAACCGATCGTGATGCACGGTGGCATGTCCACCACCGACCGGCGCGCCGCGGTCGCGACCCTCGCGGCCGCCGATGCCGGCGCCGGCATCCTCGTCATCGGCACGACGCCGTTCATCGGCGAGGGCTTCGACGCCCCCGCACTCGACGCCCTCTTCCTCGCCGCCCCGATCTCCTTCGCCGGCCTGCTCGTCCAGTGCGCGGGCCGGATCGTCAGGTCCTTCCCTGGCAAGGACGTCGCCGAGGTCCACGACTACCACGACGCAGCGGTACCTGTCCTCGCGGCCTCCCTGCAACGGCGGATGCCCGGCTACCGCGCCCTGAGGTTCCAGCCGTTGCGCTGACCCACCCGTCCACGCGTCGCTGTCCCAGACACGAACCGGCGATCTCCGCGGCACCTCCTCGCGGCACTTGAGTACGCCACATCGGTCGCTGGCGTGCCCAGGTCCGGCGGTTCGTCGCCTGGAGCCCGAGGCCATCCCAGCGCTTCGACGTCGACGCTCAGCTCCCAGAAGAACTGGGCACCCGCGACGACAAGCTCGCCATCACCTACCGCACCGCCGTCGTCCTGGCTGCCTGCATCACCTGGACACGCATATGAGCGATATCAGAGTCTTGTGAGGCAACTGAGCGCCGCGCAAGCCCGCGAGCTGGTTGATGCGTACCGGGCCGGCGATTCGACGTATGTGCTCGCGCGACGGTTCGGGCTGTGCCGGGAGACGGTGTCTGGACACCTGGAGCGAGCGCGCTGGAGGGGTTGCCGAACTCTGTGGCCAGGTAGGGCAGCATCGCCTCGAGCACGGCCGGATCCACCGGCGTGGTGGCGTTGTAGTCCAGATACGCCGGCCGGCCGGCCAATCCCGGATGCGCCGGCCGCATCAGAACACCACGACCTTGTCGGCGGCCAGCGTGGCGTCGGCGAGCTCGTCCATCGAAGATCGCCGCGCCCCGCCCAGCAGCACCGGCTCGCCGATCCCGCGGGCGTCCATGCAGGTCCCGCAGCACAGCACCCGCCCACCCGCGCGGACCACCCCGCCGAGCATGCGGTCGAGCTTGTAGTACCCGTCCGGGGTGCGCTGTCCGTCGATCGCCGCAGTCACCCCATCACCCATGAGGAACACCGTGATCTCCACCGCGTCGCGCTTGGCCAGCGTTCCGGCCAGGCGCACCGCGTTATACGTCGCGTCCGACCCGTACGCCGCGCCGTTGATCACCATGAGCACACTCGTCATGCCGATCACCGTATCTTCTATTCCATGCACTTCGGGAACACGATCAAGGCCGACGTCTTCGACGCCCTCGCGACACTGGTCAAGGCCCTCGGCAACGGCCGGCGCCTCGAGCTGGTCGAGCTGCTCGCCCAGGGCGAGCACTCCGTCGACGACCTGGCCCGGATGTCGGGGATGGCACTGACGACGACCTCGGCCCACCTGCGGACCCTCAAGGCCGCCGGCCTGGTGCGTACCCGCCGGGAGCGCACCACGATCCACTACCGGCTGGCCGGCGACGACGTGGCCAAACTGTTCGTCACCGCCAAACGCGTCGGCCTCACCCGCTCCCCCAAGCTGCGCGAGACCCTGCACCAGTACCTGACCGACGCCGACGGGTCCACCGTCGGGCTGAGCGGCGTCCCGACGATCGACGCGGCGGCCGTCACCACTGACATGACAGTGGTCGACGTTCGCCCGGCCCAGGAGTACGCCGACGGACACTTCCCCGGTGCCCTGTCCATCCCCCTGGCCGACCTGACCGAGCGCACCGGCCAGATCCCCCCGGACCGGCCCGTCGTCCTGTACTGCCGCGGCGAGCTGTGCCGCCTGGCCCGCCAGGCCGCCCACCAGCTACGCCAGCACGGCTTCGACGCCCGTGCCATGGACGAAGGCGTCCTCGAATGGCGGGCGAATGGCACCGTAGACCTCGACGGCGCGGCCTGACGCTCTCGCCGATCGGCCGTCAGTGACGTGCGTTGCGCTGGCGGAAGGCAGACCCGCAGGCACAGGTGACCGGGGCGGCGTTGACGCCGACGCGACGGCTCAGGCGGGACCTACGCGGTGCTCCTCCCGCGGTCGCGCCTGGCACGCGCACGTGGCCCCACAGGCAGGCCACGCGGGCTGCGCGCCATGAGGCAACTGCGGCGCCCGACCGGAGCCGGCTGCACACGGCCTGCTCGACGACCCGTCCCGAGCAGGACACAGACATCCCAGGTTGTTCGGATGTCAAGCCGCGGCGTCGGTGAGGGCAGTGGCGAGGACCGGCCACCCGCTACGACGAGCTCGTCATCCGGTCAATACACTGCGCTGCGGTTCACCGAACGCTGGCTCTGGAAGAGCATCGCCGCCTCGATCGGCACGATCAGCGACGCCCACGCCAACTGCGTCATGCAATCGATTGACGACGGCGCAACTCCCGAGACGCTTCACGGGGCGCTGATGCCCCGATGGCCGACGGCCGCCACGCGGTGCCACCAGCTGATGCGCCGCTCGAGCCATGCGTCGGCCGTGAGTGGGTCCGTCGCCTGGTAGTAGTTGAACAGCAGCAGTGCGGCAAAGACCAGTGCATAGATCAGTGCAGTGCCGACGTCCGACGCGCCGGAGGTGTACGGGCCACCGAAGCCTTCCGCGGTCGACCAGATCAACATGCTGAACACGAGTGCCGCGCTGTAGGTGAGCTTCTGGGCGAAACCCATGATCAGCGCGAGGGCGATCACAGTCTCGATGACAGCCACCAAGTAGGCGAACAGAGGCACGTCAGGGTGCTGCAGATCGATCCAGAACCGGAACCAGAGCTGCAACCACCGCGGCTGGCCGTCGGACTGGGCCATGATCGTGCTCATGTAGTCCGCTCGGAAGCCGGGCAGCCACTTCAGAATGGCGTCGATCAGCCAGACGATCCCGAACACCACCCTCAGCGCCGCCGTGGGCCAGTGGCCCTCGCCGGCCCGCGACACGACCACGCCCTTGTCTCTCACGGCCACGACATGCCTCCTCGAATCGAAGAATCCAAGCCTGCTCGGGTGGTGGGGACCCGGGCGGGATTCGTGCAGAGCGATCTGACGACGACCTTTCGCCTCGACAGCCGCGGACCGGTGGCGAAACCGCGAATCTTTGATGTTCCTTTGATTAAGCCACCGCCGCCTGGACTTTCCCGCGAGCATTCGCGCCCCCAACCCTCGTCAAACGTGAGGCAAGCACCAGAGGGAACCCATAGGTGTCCGATGGAGGGTTGTCGTGTTGGGGCTGGGGACAACCGCGCTGGTACGTCGGTGCGGCGCTCAGCGCCTGAGAGGAGATCACCGCGATGATGGGCTGGTACGGCATGGGCACGGGCTGGGGCTCTTGGCTGGGTATGGGCCTCTTCTGGCTCGTGCTGCTAGGGGTGATTCTCTACGCGGTGGTTCGGCTGCTGCCATCGGGTCGGTCCAGCGATGGAGGCCGCAGCGCCGAGTCCCCGGCGGAGATCCTCGACCGGCGGTTCGCGCGTGGGGAGATCGACGTCGAGACCTACCAGGCGCAGCGGGCGATCCTCGGCAACGCGGGTGCCCGGTGACCACGCCGATGGCCACCGACGCGTTCGGCCCGAACGCGCCACGACGGGGACGGCGTGCCTGGCTGGTGGTCACGCTGGTGACGGCCGTGGTTCTGCTGGGCGGGTCTGTGGCGGCGACCGTGGCGTGGGCAGGCTCGGGCCGATCGGGCGCCGCCGCGTACGGCGCCGGTTGGGGCGGCATGATGGGCGGCCGGGTGGCTGCCTCCGCCCCACATCTGGCCGGGACCACCGTGCACGTCACCGCCGTCGACATGGGCGCGATGATGGGCGGAAACGGCCCCATGCGCCTGGTCCTCGATCGCAGCTCGGCACCCGTCGGCACCGTCTCGCTGGTGCTCACGAATGCCGGGCTGCGCACCCACGAGCTCGTTGTGCTACCCCTGCCCGCCGGCCAGCAGGCAGGTACCCGCCCGGTCGGCGCCGACGGCAAGGTCGACGAGTCCGGCAGCCTCAGCGAGGCCTCTCGCAGCGGCGGCGCCAGCGCCGGAGATGGCATCCAACCCGGAGCGGCAGGCTGGACCACGCTCGACTTGCCGGCGGGTCGGTACGAGCTCATCTGCAACGAGCCTGGCCACTACGCCGCCGGGATGTACGCCGAGCTCACCGTCTCCTGACCCCTCCGGCCTGCCCGGGCGCGGACGGCGACATCCCCGTTGCTGGGGTCCTACGTCCGGGCTTCCGGGATCAAGGCGGCGACCTGGGGTCAGGCAGGAGCGGGGCGAGGCCGTCTGGCGCGGGCCGGCGCCGGTCTTGCTTCCTTCGTCGAACCTTCGTCGTTCGCCCGGGTCGACGTGGGCACGGACAGGTGATGGTTGGTGCCGTGGCCGGGGAAGTGCCCCGGTGGACATCCCGCTGGGGACCGGGACGACGGAGGGAGCGCAGCGATGATGGGCTGGTACGGCGCGGGCATGGGCTGGGGCGCCTGGCTGGGGATGGGCTTGTTCTGGCTGCTGCTGCTGGGCGTGATCTTGTACGCGGTCGTACGGCTGCTGCCCTCGGGCGGGTCGAGCCGGCGAGATCGCGACCCTGACTCACCGGAGGAGATCGTCGACCGGCGGTTCGCCCGTGGAGACATCGACCTCGAGACCTACCAGGCCCAGCGGGCGGTGCTCCGGCAGATGCGAGGCGACCGGTGAGCCCCGTTCCGCGCTCACGGCTGATCGCGGTCGCGGACACCGCGGATGCCGGATGAGCGTCACCCCGGTGGTGGTCGGCCCGGCGCCCGCGACGGCGACGGGCCGTCCCAATTCGACCTGGTCGCGCCTGGGCCTTGGGGGGCGCCTGTTCGCCGCGATGGCTCTCGTGGTGGCCACGGGCGCGGGCACGCTGCTCGTCGTCTCGCTGCTCGTGGCGCCCGCGGTGTTCATGGACCACCTGAGCCGCGCGGGAGCGCCGGACCTGACCCCGGTCGTGACCACGCACGTCGACGAGGCCTTCACTCAGGCGACACTCGTCTCGCTCGGCACGGGCACGCTCACGGCGGTGATCACGGCTGGCCTGGTCACGTGGTTGGTCGCCCGGCGCATCGCCACTCCGGTCGCCGACCTCGCGCTGGTGACCGGCCGGCTGGCGAACGGTACCTACGACGTGCGGGCGGTCGACCCTCGCCTCGGCCCGGAGTTCGCGGTCCTCGGCACGTCGGTCAACGAGCTCGCCGCCCAGCTGGCAACCTCGGAGGACACGCGTCGGCGGCTGCTGAGTGACCTCGGGCACCAGCTGCGCACCCCGGTCGCCTCGCTGGAGGCAACGGTCGAGGCGATCGGCGACCAAGTCCTGCCGGTGGACGAGGACACCCTGGCCACCCTTACCGACCAGGTGGGCAGGCTGCACCGGTTGGTGGCGGACATCGAGTCGGTGTCCCGTGCGGAGGAGCGTCAGCTCGCCCTGGACCCACAACCAGCCGCGGCGGCAGACCTCGCCCGGCGGGCCGCGGCGGTGCTGCTCCCGCAGTTCCGCGTCGCCGGCGTCGGGCTGGAGGTCCGTGCGAGCGACCCGGGGCCTACCGTCGTCGTCGACGCCGACCGCATCGTCGAGACCCTGCTCAACGTCCTGGACAACGCGTTGCGGCACACGCACGCCGGCGGCCACGTCGCGGTGCGCCTGGAGGGCCCGAGGCCGGACCCGGACGAGCCGCACCGGGCGCTGGTCGCCCTTGTCGTCGCGGACGACGGCGAGGGCTTCGATCCGCAGCAGGGGCCGCTGCTGTTCCAGCGTTTCTACCGGGCCGGCGAGCCGACGAGCGGGCAGGCGGCGTCCGGGCCTGGCCGGCACGGCTCGGGCATCGGGCTGACCATCGCCCGCGCAATCGTCGAGGCCCACCACGGCTCCATCAGTGCGCGCTCCGACGGCCCCGGCCGCGGTGCCACGTTCACCCTGACGCTGCCCGTGCCGCGGTGAGTCAGCCGGGTCCCATCCGGTAGCCGACACCGCGGACAGTGCGGATGTAGCGCGGGGCCCGCGGGTCGTCGCCGAGCTTGCGGCGCACGTTGCCGACGTGGATGTCCACCAGGTGCTCGTCGCCGACCCAGTCCGACTGCCAGACCCGGTCGATCAGCTGGCGGCGCGTGTAGGCCTGGCGGGGGTGGCCGCTCAGCTCGTCGAGCAGGTCGAACTCGGTCTTGGTCAGGTGGACCGCGCGCCCCTCGACGGCCACCTCCCGGGCGACCGGGTCGACGGTCAGGGCGCCGAACCGGCGGACGTCGCTCGCGGGCTCGCGTGTGATCGACGAAGGTGCCTCGCTCGCCGTCGTACGCACCCCGATGTGGGGGCGGCGCAGCATGGTGCGGATCCGGGCGATGAGCTCACGCGGGCTGAACGGCTTGGTGACGTAGTCGTCGGCCCCCACCGACAGCCCGACGAGCTTGTCCACCTCGTCGGCCCGGGCCGTGAGCATGACGACGTAGGCGTCGGAGAACGTCCGCAGCGCGCGGCACACCTCGATCCCGTCGATGCCCGGAAGTCCGAGGTCGAGCACCACCACGTCCGGCGACTCGCGGCGGGCCAGCTCCAGCGCGTCCTCCCCGGTCCCCGCGGAGCTGACCAGGAAGCCGTCGCGCTCCAGGTAGCCGACGACCGCGCGCACCAGGCTCGGCTCGTCGTCCACCACGAGCGCGCGGAAGCGCGCCCCCTGGCCGCCCGTCACACTCACCACCGCCTCACCCGCCGCATGGTAGAGCTCCGGCCTCGCAACGGCCGATCGGCACCTGCGCCATCACCGGAGGACATCGGCGATGACCTGCTGGCGGACATCCAGCGCCAGGAGGGCCACGCAGATCGACACGTACAGTCCCCGCGCCACCCGGCGACTCAACGTGACGTCCACCCCGAGCCAGCGCCCCCTCAGGTGGCCGACTGCCGCGCGGAGGACCACCAGCCCCGCGGCAACGAGCGCCACCGCTCCGAGCGGTTGTAGTACCAGGCCAGCGCCCAGCGCGCGGTCACGGCGAAGTATGCGGACCGCGTCCCACCGCACACCGGGTCCATGATCCCGAGCCGGTGCAGCGGACCGTGCAGATCCACCGGCGGCAGTCCCCACAAAGCCATGGCCGCTGTCGGCACCCGTCACCCCGCCAAGGCCGGCCCAACTGAGCCCGCGGT
>NZ_DAHVSH010000066.1:0-2863 GCF_027324685.1 Haloactinopolyspora sp. | reverse complement strand
GGACGAGGACGGGTCGGTCCTGGACCACGCGCTGGGGCGCAATGAGGAGCACCGCTCCGGTGCCGTCCCCCTGGCCATCGTGCTGGCCGTGGTCAGCGTCATCTCCGCCTCCGGCATCATCGCCGGTTCCTGGGACAGCGGTGTGTTGATCCTGCTGGCCGGCATCGGCCTGGTCGCACTGATGCGCCGGCGCGACGATGCCACCAGCTCCGCCGAGCCCGCTGCGCAGCCGGAGCAGGCATGGTTCGACCACCCGGGCACCGCCGGCCCCGGGCCGGTGTCGCCACCCACGACCAGCGCGCCCACGACAGGCGCACCACCGGGCGGCGAACCAGCCGACCCGTCGGCGCCAGAGCCCTCTGCGTCCGGCCACACCCTGGCCGACATCCCAGCCACCGGGTGGCCCGAGGGTCCGGACTGGGGCGCCGCCCGCGCTCCTGCGCCCGAACCGGTCGGGCCGGCCGGCCCGACCGGACCGAGTGCACCGTCCGAGCCGTCGGCACCCCGGCCGAAGCAACGGTCGGTGCTCGGCCCGATCACCGTGTGCCTGGCCTTGCTTGCCGTCGGCCTCCTCGCCGTCAACGACGTCTACTGGGCGCCCGTCCCGATTCCGATGTACTTCGCCGTCGCCCTGGGCGTGGTGGCACTCGGCCTGTTGGTCGGCGCCTGGTTCGGCCGCTCGCGCTGGCTGATCGTCCTGGGCATCCTGCTGACCCCGGCCCTGGTGGTGACGACGTGGGCCGACGAGTGGGACTTCTCGGAGGCCGGCAACGTCTCGTACCGCTACACCTCGATCGACCAGATGCCGCGCTCACGGGTCGCCCACAGCGCCGGTGACATCACCTACGACCTGTCCGCCCTGGCCATGACTGATGCCGACGCCGTCTCGCTCGATCTCGACGTCGGCGCCGGCAACGTCACGGTCACCGTCCCCCCGACGGCTGACGTGACGGTGAACGCCTCCATCGGCGGCGGTAACTACACCATCTTCGGCGACGAATTCAGCGGGCTGGGCGGCGAGGTCAGCGACGAGTACCTCGGCCCGGACGGCCGCGGGGGTGGTGAGATCGTCCTCAACGTCGATCTCGGCATGGGCGACCTGGAGGTGACGCGATGAAACGCCACGACACCGACGTCGTGTCCCTCGTCTTCGGACTTCTCTTCCTTGGAGTGACCGCCATGTGGCCGTTCGTGCAGTACGACATCATGGGTCTGGCCGGGCTCGAGACGGCGGTACCCGTGCTGCTGGTCTCGATCGGTCTGGCCGGGCTGCTCGCGTCGCTGAACAAGCTGCGCGGAGACCGCGACCCGGAGGACGCCGACGCCTGAGGCAGCGCTGGCGCTACCCGCGGCGGGCGTCCGGGATCATTCCCACTCGATGGTGCCCGGCGGCTTGCTCGTCACGTCGAGCACCACCCGGTTCACCTCGCGTACCTCGTTGGTGATGCGGGTGGAGATCCGCTCGATCAGCTCGTAGGGCAGCCGGGACCAGTCGGCGGTCATCGCGTCCTCGCTCGACACCGGCCGCAGGACGACCGGATGGCCGTACGTGCGGCCGTCGCCTTGCACACCCACCGATCGGACGTCGGCCAGCAGCACCACCGGGAACTGCCACACCTCGCGGTCCAGGCCCGCGGCGGTCAGCTCGGCGCGGGCGATGGCGTCGGCACGGCGCAGGATGGCCAGCCGGTCCTGATCGACGGCGCCGACGATGCGGATCGCCAGGCCGGGGCCGGGGAAGGGCTGGCGCCAGACGATCTCGGGCGGCAGGCCGAGCTGCTCACCCACGGCCCGGACCTCGTCCTTGAACAACGACCGCAGCGGCTCGATCAAGGTGAATTGCAGGTCGTCAGGGAGCCCACCGACATTGTGGTGGCTCTTGATGTTCGCCGCGCCCTCGCCGCCGCCGGATTCCACCACGTCCGGATACAGCGTGCCCTGGACCAAGAACTCCACGCTCTCGCCCGCGGCGCCGGCTGTGGCCACGATGTCGCGAGCGGCCTGCTCGAACACGCGGATGAACTCCCGGCCGATGATCTTGCGCTTCTCTTCCGGGTCCTCCACGCCCTTGAGCTCGGTGACGAACCGGTCGGCGGCGTCGACCACGTGCAGGTCGACACCGGTCGCCGCGACGTAGTCACGCTCGACCTGTTCCGCCTCGCCCGCACGTAGCAGCCCGTGGTCGACGAACACACAGGTCAACTGGTCGCCAACGGCCCGCTGAACCAGCGCCGCGGCCACCGCGGAGTCCACCCCGCCGGACAGACCGCAGATCACCCGCCGGTCGCCGACGGTGTCGCGGACCGCCTCGATGGTGCTTTCGACGATGTTGACCATGGTCCACGTGGGCCGAACACCGGCGATGTCGTGAAGGAAGTGTTCGAGGACGGCCTGGCCGTGGTCGGTGTGCAGCACCTCCGGGTGCCATTGCACCCCCGCCAAGCCCCGTGCGGTGTCTTCGAACGCCGCGACAGGCGTGGTGTCGGTGGCGGCGAGGACGTCGAAACCGGCCGGCGCCCGGGTCACGGAGTCGTTGTGGCTCATCCAGACGTTGGTGCCGCTGGACACACCGTGCAGCAGGGTTCCTTGCCGATCGACGGTGACCTGCGTCCGGCCGAACTCGGACCGTCCGGTCCGGGCGACCTGTCCGCCCAGCGCCACGGTCATCGCCTGGAAGCCGTAGCAGATGCCGAACGTGGGCACGTCGGTGGTGAACAAGGCCGGATCCACCGATGGCGCGTCGTCGGCATAGACGCTGGCCGGCCCGCCAGACAGGATGATCGCCGCGGGCCGACGCTCCAGCATCTGATCCACGGGCATCGTGTGCGGGACGATCTCGGAGTACACCCTGGCCTCGCGCACG
>NZ_DAHVSH010000056.1:0-17378 GCF_027324685.1 Haloactinopolyspora sp. | reverse complement strand
CCACCCCGGAGTACTGCAGCGGCATGGACCAGCCACCGAACTCGGCGAACTTCGCCCCCAGGGCCTCGTGGCGCGCGTGCAGGGGCGACCGGGCAAGCTCTGCGTCACTCACACCGGACACCATAACGACGCCGCTTTTCGTCTCCGTGGGTGTGTGGGTCGGCGTCCGGTCCGACATCCGCGGTGTCGCCCCGGCACTGAACGCCGTACTCGCCCGATGTCGGCGCTGCCGAGCTCGGTGACGGTGTGGCGACGTTGCCGCTCACCACGTTCGCCCCGCGCAACGGCCGATCGTGACCGTTACGCCGGTACGACGACGCCGTGCGCGTGGATGGCGGCCGACCGGGCGGTAGCATCGGCGGAACTCGACTCGAACGCACGACGTCTGGAGAACTGTGACCAGCATTGCCCTGTCATCCGCCGCTCCGACGGGCCTCAAGGTCGACGCCGTCATCGTCGGTGCGGCCCCTGCCGACGACGGTCTCACCCTCCTGCCCGGTACCGAGTCGCTCGACAAGGCGATGAAGAAGAAGCTGGCCGAGGTCCTGGTGCAGCTGGGCGCTACCGGCAAAGCCGACGAGGTCGTCAAGTTCCCCACCCTGGGCGCGGCCAAGGCGCCGGTCGTCGCCGTGGTCGGCACCGGGCCGCTGGGCGAGGCCGGTGATCCACAGCGGCGCGAGGCGTTGCGCCGCGCGGCCGGGGCCGCGGTCCGTGCGCTCGCCGGCTCCGAATCGGTCGCGGTCGCCCTGCCGATCGAAGACGCCGAAGACGCCGGCGCCGTCACCGAAGGCATCCTGCTCGGCGCGTACAGCTTCGACCAGTACAAGTCTGCGCAGGGCGCGCCCGCGGTCCGGGCGGCCACGGTCGTGGGTCCCGGGGTGAAGGCCAAGAACGTCAAGGAAGCGGTGGCTCGCGCTGAACTGGTCGGTGCGGCGGTCAACCGCGCCCGCGACTGGGTCAACACGCCGCCGCGCGACCTCACGCCACAGGCCTTCGCCGAGGCGGCGACCAAGCTGGTGAAGGGCACCAAGCTCAACATCGACGTGCTCGATGAGAAGGCGCTGGCCAAGGGCGGTTACGGCGGGATCATCGGCGTCGGCCAGGGCTCAGCCAACCCGCCGCGGCTGATCCGGGTGGCTTACCGGCCGGCGCGGGCGACCAAGCACGTCACCCTGGTGGGCAAGGGCATCACGTTCGATTCCGGCGGGCTGTCGTTGAAGCCGGCCGAGGGCATGGCGGAGATGAAAAGCGACATGGGCGGCGCGGCCGCCGTGATCGCCGCGGTACACGCCCTCGCCGAGCTCGGCCCGAAGGTGGCCGTCACCGCCTACGCCGCCATGGCCGAGAACATGCCGTCCGGCAGCGCCCAACGCCCGTCCGACGTCATCACTGTCTACGGCGGCACCACGGTCGAGGTGCTCAACACCGACGCCGAAGGCCGCCTGGTCCTCGCCGACGCCCTGGCCCGGGCCGCGGAGGACGAGCCCGATCTCATCGTCGACGTCGCCACCCTCACCGGCGCGGCCATCGTCGCCCTGGGCAAGCGGGTGGCCGGCATCATGGCCAACGACGACGACATCCGCACGAAGGTGCACGACGCCGCGCGCCGGGCGGGTGAGCAGATGTGGCCGCTGCCGCTGCCGGCGGACCTGCGCGAGAAGCTCGACTCGCCGGTCGCCGACATCGCCAACATCGGCGATCGCAACGGCGGGGCCCTGCAGGCCGGGCTGTTCTTGAACGAGTTCGTCGACCCCGGCACCGGCTGGGCCCACCTCGACATCGCCGGTCCGGCCTTCACCGACAAGCCGCACGGGTACACGCCAAAGGGCGGCACCGGCGTCGCCGTGCGCACCCTGGTGCAGATCGTCGAGGACGTCGCCGCCGATCGGTTGTGACCAGAGTCCTGGAGGACGTCCTCCGCCGCGAGCGGCCGGTCCTGCTCGCGGCGCTGGCGCGCCGGTTCGGCGACCTCGAACTGGCCGAGGACAGTCTCCAGGACGCCGTGACCGAGGCGCTGACTCGCTGGGAGGCGGCCGGCCGGCCGCCCAACCCCGGCGGCTGGTTGATGACCACGGCTCAGCGCAAGGCGATCGACCGGCTCCGCCGCGAACGCCTCGGCGCCGACAAGCTCCGCCAGCTCGCGGCCCTCGGCGATCACGCCGGTGAGCCCGACGACGACCGCCTGGCGCTGGTGTTCGCCTGCTGCCATCCGGCGCTGAGTCGCGAGCAGCAGACGGCGCTGACCTTGCGCAGCGTGTGCGGATTGTCGACGCCGGAGATCGCTGCGGCTTTCCTCGTGTCCCCGTCGACCTTGGCCGCACGCTTGGTGCGCGCCAAGCGCACGCTGCGCGAACAAGAGATCCGCATTCGGGTGCCAGAGCCCGAGGAGTTCGGTGCGCGGTTGGGCGAGGTGCTGACGGTGGTCTACCTGACGTTCAACGAAGGATGGCTGGCGTCGTCGACGCAGGTCCCACAGCGTGCCGACCTCGTTCGCGAGTCCGTGGCGCTGGCCGACCTCCTGGTCGATCTCATGCCGACCGAGCCGGAGGTGCTGGCGTTACGCGCGTTGATCTCCTTCCATCAGTCGAGGGCCGAGACCCGGTTCACCGACGACGGACGGCTCGTGCTGCTGTCCGACCAGGATCGATCCCGGTGGGATCAAGACGCCGTCATCCTGGGCACCGCGTTGCTGAACCGGGCGATGTCGCACCGCAGGCCGGGCCGGTTTCAACTCCAGGCCGCCATCGCCGCGCTACACGCGACGGCGGTCTCGTGGGCGGACACAGACTGGCCACAGATCCGGTTGCTGTACACCAGGCTCGACGAACTCACGCCGTCGCCGGTGGTGCGGCTGAACCGAGCTGTGGCCACGCGGTTCGTCCACGGCGCCGCAGCGGCCCTCGCCGAGGTCGAGGCCGAAGCGTTGGCGCTGTCCGGCTACCGGCTGTTTCACGCCACCAGGGCGCAGTTCCTGCGAGATCTGGGTCACGTGGACGAGGCGCAGGCGGCGGACGAGCGGGCTCTCGCGCTGGCGACCAATCCCGCCGAGCGTGACCTGCTCACCCGCCGCCTCGAATGCGAACCGCCGGGTCCGCATGCGTGATCAGTCGAACGCCGGGCGAACCTCCATCGTGAAGCCGTAACCGAAGGACGTCCATTCCGCCGCGGCGGCAACTGCCTCGTCCATCGAATCCCACTCCAGGACCGTGATGCCGCCGATGACCTCCTTGGACTCGACGAACGGCCCATCGGTCACGACCGGCTCTCCCCCGGCACCGGCACGGATGGTCTTCGCAGCATCGTCGAGCTGATGTCCCTGCCACACGACCTTGCCCTGCTTGCCGTACTTCTCGAACCACGCGGCGATGGCACGCATCATCTCCTGCGAGTCTTCGGCGCTCTGAGCGGCGGCCCGTTCCGGCTGGTAACCGGCGAACACCATGTATTTCATCTCGACCCCTCAGTCCAGCACCGGGCGGATCTCGATGGACCAGGCTGGGTTGATGCGGACCCATTCCGATGCTGCCTCGACGGCCCGGTCGATGGTGTCGTGCTCCAGAACGATCAGACCCCCGATCACTTCCTGGGCCTCGATGAACGGCCCATCGGTGACCATCGGTGTCCCGTCACCGGAGGACCGGATCGTCCGCGCCGTGGTCGAGGGATGCAGCTGATATCCCGGATGGGCGATCGCGCCTGCGGCGTGTTGAGCGTCCATCCATGCGGTGATCTGCTTCATCTGCGCCGCGACCGTTTCCGGGTCGTCCTCGGTGTCCGGTCCGCAGATCAGCATGAGGTACTTCATCGGTGCCTCCACACGTGCCGAAGCGTCGCCGTTCGACGCTCTCGTACGTACCACGAACGACGACGGTCTCGAATCGACGCGCACGGCGGAAATCTTCGCGCGGCATCAGCTCAGCTGCTGCGGCCACCGTTCTTGCGGTTCCAATCACGCATCCGCTGCGGATACCCGACCACCTGAGCGTCGTAGGCCGGAATGGCCAGCTTACGGGCCAGCGCGTGTGCCGCATCGGCGTCGCGAACACGCCGCCGGGTCCATTCGCCGTCGTGAGCGACGAAGACCACGGTGGTGGCCGTCATGGTCGTCGGCGGCTCCACGAATGCTTCGACACCGCGCCGCGACCGCGCGAACTCCTCCAGATGACGAGTGTCGTCGTTGTCGGCGGCACGGTCCAAGCTCCCCTCGGCACTCTTGCGCCGACGCCTGAACCACCGCATCTCGTACCTCCTGCCGGTCGGGTCGCGCTGCTCGATAAGCGGGCATGACCGTATCGCGACATTACCTCCGCGCGCTTGCGACCCCGATCCGGTTGCCCCCCAGCGAATATCAGATGCGAAGATGCTGTTGACATCACACGGGAGGCCGCTGCGGACACCGGAGCAGGACGGCAGACCGGTGAAGAGCGACTCGACGACAGCGACGACTTCGAGGAGTAGCACCGTGGTCGACAACGGTCCAGACAATTCGGGGGGCACGGCCGGCGATCCCGGTCAGCGCTTCGATCTGATCGTCCTGGGAGGCGGCAGCGGCGGTTACGCCGCGGCCTTCCGAGCCAGCGAACTCGGCATGCACGTCGCCCTGGTCGAAAAGGACAAACTCGGCGGAACCTGCCTGCACTACGGCTGCATCCCGACCAAGGCCCTGCTGCACGCCGCCGAGGTGGCCGACAGTTCCCGCGACGGCGCTCAGTTCGGTGTGAAGGCCTCGTTCGAGGGCATCGACATGGCCGGCGTCAACAGTTACAAGGACGGCGTCGTCTCCCGGATGTACAAGGGCCTGCAGGGCCTGTTCCGGGCCAACTCCATCACGGTGATCGAGGGCGAGGGCCGCCTGGCCGGGCCCAACGCCGTCGAGGTCGGCGGCACCAGGTACGAAGCGACCTCGATCGTGCTGGCCACCGGGTCCACCTCGAAGACCCTGCCCGGCCTCGACATCGACGGCACGAAGGTCATCAGCAGCTACGAAGCACTGACCTTGGACCGAGTGCCGGACTCGGTCGTGGTGCTCGGCGGTGGCGTCATCGGGGTGGAGTTCGCCAGCGTCTGGCGCTCGTTCGGCGCTGAAGTCACCATCGTCGAAGCGTTGCCGCACCTCGTTCCGCTCGAGGACGAAGCGGTTTCCAAGGTGGTGGAGCGGGCATTCCGCAAGCGCGGCATCGGCTTCAAGACCGGCGTGAAGTTCGCCGGTGTCGACACTTCCGGTGACGGCGTGAAGGTGTCGCTGGACAACGGCGAATCCATCGATGCCGACGTGCTCCTGGTGGCCGTCGGGCGCGGGCCGGTCACCGAGGGTCTGGGATTCGAGGAAGCCGGTGTCACCCTGGACCGCGGATTCGTCCGTACCGATGAACGGCTGCGCACCAGCGTGCCGGGCGTCTACGCCGTCGGCGACCTGGTCTACGGCCTCCAGCTGGCTCATCGCGGCTTCGCCCACGGCATCTTCGTGGCCGAAGAGATCGCCGGGCTCAATCCGGTGCCCGTCGACGACACCGGCATCGCCCGCATCACCTATTGCGATCCCGAGGTCGCTTCGGTCGGGTTGACCGAGGCCCAAGCCGCCGACCGACTGGGCGCGGACAAGATCGAGACGCTGGAGTACAACCTCGCGGGCAACGGCAAGAGCCAGATCCTCAAGACCCAGGGCATCGCCAAGCTCGTCCGGGAAAAGGACGGCCCGGTCCTGGGTGTGCATCTGGTCGGCGCTCGTATGGGAGAACTGATCGCCGAGGCCCAGCTCATCTACAACTGGGAGGCGCTGCCGGACGAGGTCGCCTCCTTGATCCACCCGCATCCCACCCAGAGCGAGGCACTCGGCGAAGCGCACCTCGCCCTGGCCGGTAAACCGTTGCACGTCCACGGCTGACACGATCGGCATAGGCTTGCCTACGGCCCGGGTACCACCGAGTCGACAGTGACTGACTCACCTGACTTTCGAGAGGACTGACGATGGCAACGTCCGTCACCCTGCCCGCACTCGGCGAGAGCGTGACCGAGGGCACCGTGACCCGCTGGCTCAAGCAGCCCGGCGACGAGGTCGCCGTCGACGAGCCACTACTCGAAGTGTCCACCGACAAGGTCGACACCGAGATCCCCTCACCGGTCGCGGGCACCCTGCTCGAAATCAAGGTCGCCGAGGACGAGACCGTCGAGGTCGGCGCCGAACTCGCCGTGATCGGTGAAGCGAGCGAGGCAGGGGGCGAGTCAGGTACGGATGCCGGTGCTGCCGCGGACGACGGGAGCGCCGGCGAACAGCAGCCGGCTGCCCCGGAGGCAGCTGCATCCGAGGCGGCCCAGTCCGAGGCCCAGGCCGCAGAGTCCGAGCCCGCGGCGCCGGCGCCGTCGTCCGGCGACGCCGCCGGCACGCCCGTCACCTTGCCCGCACTCGGCGAGAGCGTGACCGAGGGCACCGTGACCCGCTGGCTCAAGCAGCCCGGCGACGAGGTCGCCGTCGACGAGCCACTACTCGAAGTGTCCACCGACAAGGTCGACACCGAGATCCCCTCGCCGGTCGCGGGCACCCTGCTCGAAATCAAGGTCGCCGAGGACGAGACCGTCGAGGTCGGCGCCGAACTCGCCGTGATCGGCACCGGTGCCGCGGCCGAGTCGGCTGCCGAGCCCGCGGCAGCACCAGAACCGCAGGCCGCGCCCGAACCGCAGGCCGCGCCCGAGCCCGCCGCCGCGCCGCAGCCCCCCGCGGCCTCCGCCGCCGAACAGGAACCCGCGCCCAGCCAGCCGGCGCCGGCGCCCAGCGCACGCCCGGCTCCCAAGCCCGAGCCCAAACAGCCGGTCCGGACACCGGAGCCGGCCCAGGCCTCCTCGGCTGACGGCGCTCCCTACGTCACCCCGCTGGTCCGCAGGCTCGCCGCCGAGCACGACGTCGACCTGACCACGATTACCGGTAGCGGTATCGGCGGGCGGATTCGCAAGCAAGACGTCCTGGCCGCCGCTGAAGCCGCACGTGCCGCCTCGTCGGCACCGGCCGCCGCGTCCGCGCCCGCCGCTCCGGCTGCACCCGAGCAGGTCGAGCCGTCGCCGCTGCGCGGCACGACCGAAAAGCTGAGCCGGATGCGCAAGGTCATCGCCAAGCGCGTTCACGAATCGCTCCAGCAGACCGCGCAGCTCACGACCGTCGTCGAGGTCGACGTCACCGCCGTGGCCCGGCTGCGCAACAGGGTGAAGGACGATTTCGCCCAGCGTGAGGGCGTCAAGCTGTCGTTCCTCCCGTTCTTCGCCAAGGCCACGATCGAGGCGCTGAAGCAGCACCCGAAGATCAACGCGTCGATCGACGTCGACCAGGGTGAGGTGACCTACCACGACCGCGAGAACCTGGTGCTGGCCGTCGACACCGAGGCCGGCCTGTTGGTCCCGGTCATCAAGGACGCCGGCGACCTCAACATCGCCGGGCTGGCCCGCAAGATCGCCGAGGTCGCCGAGAAGGCACGGACCAACAAGCTCACCCCGGACGAAGTCACCGGCGGAACGTTCACCCTGACCAACACCGGAAGCCGGGGCGCACTGTTCGACACGCCGATCTTCTTCCAGCCGCAGGTCGCGATCCTGGGAACCGGCGCTGTCGTCAAACGGCCGATGGTCATCGACGACCCCAACCTCGGCGAGACCATCGCCGTGCGACACATGGTCTATCTCGCCCTCAGCTACGACCACCGTTTGATCGACGGCGCGGACGCCGCACGGTTCCTCGCCACGATCAAGCAGCGGCTCGAGAACGGACGCTTCGAAGCAGACCTTGGATTGTCGTAGGTGCTGTCGGACCCGCTTCGCCCGGCGCCGAGGTCGTTGACGTGAGAGTGGCGGTCTCCGGGAGCAGTGGCTTCGTCGGTTCCGCCTTGTGCGCGTCGCTGAGTGCCGACGGGCACGAGGTGGTGCGGCTCGTGCGCCGCGAGGCCACCGACGTCCTGGAGGCGCAGTGGGATCCTGCTCGAGGCCACCTCGACGCCGGCGTCTTGACCGGCGTCGAGGCCGTGGTCAACCTCTCCGGCGCCGGCGTCGGTGACCGGCGCTGGTCTCGCTCGTACCGCCGCATCATCCGCGAGAGTCGCGTTCGGTCGACGGCGCTACTGGCCTCGGCGATCGCCCAGCTGCCGGAGCCGCCGCGGGTCTTCGTCTCCGCGTCAGGCATCGCCTTGTACGGTCCGGATCGCGATGCCGAGCCGCTCGACGAGGATTCCGCCCCCGGCGACGGCTTCCTCGCCGCGCTGTGCGAAGAGTGGGAACAGGCGGCGGCGCCGGCCAAAGCCGCCGGCGTCGCCGTGTGTCATCCGCGCTTCGGCATCGTGATGGACCGAAGCGGCGGTGCCCTGGGCGCGATGCTGCCGTTGTTCTCGTGGGGCCTGGGGGGCGCGCTCGGCGGCGGGCACCAGTTCTGGAGCCCGATCTCGCTGCACGACACCGTTCGCGCGTTGCGCTTTCTCATCGAGGAACACGGCTGCGTTGGCCCGTACAACCTGACCGTGCCCGAGCCGGTGTCCAATGCCGAGTTCAGCCGGATCCTGGCCGCACAGCTACGTCGCCCGCGGCTCCTGCCGGTTCCTGGCGTCGCGTTACAGCTGGCGCTGGGCGCCTACGCCGACGAGGTCCTCGGCAGCCTGTTCGTGTTGCCTCGGCGGCTGCTTCAGGCCGGGTTCACCTTCGACCACCCGGCCGCTTGGTCGATCGTGCGGGCCGCGGTGTGATCGGCTTGCGCTCGTGGCCGGGCGACTAGCCGAAACGCCACGACGCGGTCTCGCCGCCTTCGTCGGCGACGGCGACCAACTCGGCCTCCCACGTCTCGTCGTCGGTGCCCTCGAACGTCTCTTCGACCTCACCGTCGGCGTTGACCAGCTGGTACTCGGGGATTCGCTGGGTGATGGTGAGCGTCACGGTGCCGGCTTCCTGGCTGACCAGCTCGGCGTTGACCACTTCGAACGTCAGGCCCTCGGTGTGCACCCCGGCTTCCTGGTACTCCTCCAGCAGGGCGGCGTCGTCGGCGAGCACCGGATTGGACGGCGCATGCACCTGGCAGAGCAACTCGGGGTTGCTCTCCTCGAAGGCTTGCGCGCGTAGGGAATACAGCCGCTGCACCTCCTGAGTCCAATCGCTCACCTCGGCCGGCTGCACGCTCGGCGCAGGCTGTGGCTCACCGCACAAGTCGGTGGACGCGTTGGAGTCCGACGGACTCGATCCGGTGACCGGTCCACTGCGTGAGTCGTCACCGAACATCTGCCGCCCGACCAGGACGGCACCGGCCACCAGCAAGATAGCCACCAGCGCGCTGACGATCCACAGGCCGTCCCGTCGTCCCGAGCGCCCACCTTCCGGCGTGTCGCCCGCGTCCGCGGAGCGACGGCCCGACCGGGAGCCGCGCGCGGGCGCGTCCGCGTCCGCCGCCCGCCGCGACCGGCGGGCCGGCTCGGTGGGGGCATCGGCTTCGCGCCCGGAGCGTCGCCTGCGACCAGACCGCCCTCGAGAATGCGACGGCTCGTCCGTCACCGGCATGTCCTCGGACCCGGCGACGGCGGCGTCCGGGGTGGCGGCGGCATCTGCTGCGGGCACGTCCTGGGCTTGTCGTGGGCCCGCCTCGGCCCGTCGACGTGCCCGGCGGCCCATCGACGTCGACCGTCTCATGTACGCCGCGACGTCCTCGTCCTCGTCGAGGGGCATCGGTGCGACCCGCGGCAACGAGCCGGTGGTCGTGGCGTGGTCCTCCTCGAGCACGAGTTCCACCGGTACCGGATCGGCGAGGGCGAAGAACGCATTGCCCAGATTGGCCGCGGGTGGACGCCGCTGCGGGTTCGGGTCGAGCCCGGCCACCAGCAAGGCTTCAGCGCCAGGCGCCACCCCGGGCAGAGCGACCTGAGCAGACGGCAGG
Organism: Haloactinopolyspora sp.; assembly: GCF_027324685.1. NCBI lineage: Bacteria > Bacillati > Actinomycetota > Actinomycetes > Jiangellales > Jiangellaceae > Haloactinopolyspora > Haloactinopolyspora sp. The sequence goes on along the minus strand of NZ_DAHVSH010000056.1, from coordinate 7,489 downwards.
TGTCCGCTCAGGGCGACCATCGCCGCGGTGGCCAGGCCGTAGACGTCGGCCGGCGGGCCGGGCGGTGATCCGGCCTCGACCTCCGGCGGCACCGGCCGGGCGTACTGGCCCACGCGCAGCGGAACGCCCACCTGGACCAGGCCGATCCCGGCCACCATGGGCCGCCCGTCAAGGCTGAAGACGATGTCGTCGAGGGTGAGGTCGCCATGGACCAATCCACGCCGATGCACCTCGGCCAACCCTTCGGCCACCGGTGCGCACGCGGTGACGACCTCGCCTGCGGGCAGCCGTCCGCGCGCGCCCAGGATGCCGGCCAGGCTCCCGCCTTCCGCGGCGCCGAACACCACCACCGGACCGGACGGAGACTGCACGACGTCGAGGAACGGAAGCACATGCAGGTGGTCGACCGCGCGCAGCGCCGAGGCGGCGGCGATCAGACGATCACGCACACCGTCGGGTATCGCACCGACGAAACGGAGAGTGACCGGGCGCCCCGAGGCGTCGTCGATCGCCAAGCGCATAGCCGACGCGTCGGAGCCAAGCCGCCGGGTGACGGTATAGCCAGGTGGTGCCTCGAGACCCTCCATCCGGCCATCGTTTCAAACCTTCGGCCCGGATGGGTCACGGCCCGCCACACTCGTCGCTACGCTGAGTCAGAATGGTGGCGTGCAGACGGTCGCCACGCCGGACAGTCCGTTCGGCCTTCCGCTGTGGCTGGGGATCGCCACGATGTTCGGCATCGTCGTCGCGCGTGCTCAAGCCACCTACTGGATCGCGCGGGCGGCGGGCTCGGGCTTCGGCCGTACCCGGTGGGCGCATCGGATCGGGCGCCGTCGCATCGACCGCGCCCAGCGCGTCGTCGCCCGGTACGGGCCGGCTGCGGTCACGTTGTCGTTCTTGACCGTCGGTGTGCAGACCGCGGTCAACGCCATCGCCGGGGCCACGCGGATGCCGTTCGCCCGGTATCTCCCCGCGATGCTCGCGGGTTCGGCCCTGTGGGCGGTCCTCTGGACGCTCGGCGGTCTCGGGGTGGTGTGGGCCGCCGTGCTCGTCGTGTCCCGCTCCCCTGCCATCGGCGGCGCCGTAGCCGTCGTCGCCGCCGTCGGCGTCCTGACGGCGCTCGGAGCGCACTCACGCAGGCGGGCGATGGACGGCGAACGCGACGACGAGCATGTCTGACGCGCACGATGGCGCCAGACATGCCCGTCGCCGGCTCAGGTGAACGAAAGCCGCTAGGCCTGCTCGTCCGCGTGATGCCGGCGCGAACCGGTCTGGGCAAGCTCAGGTGAATCCGCATCGGATGAACCGTTGCCATCGCGCGTCGAACTGCTGACCCGATGTGGAAGTCGCCGTCGAACCGGTTGAGGCCGTAGTCCACCGCTTGCTCGACCGCCTCGACACCGCGTTCCTCACGCAGCACGAGCGGGTCCGAGCGCAAGTCCTTGGCCAACGATAGGCAGATGCCGACCATGACGATCATGAACGGCGCTCCGGCCAGGATCGTCAGGTTCTCCAGCCCTTCCAGAGCGGCCGCGCCACCACCGCCGATCATCAACATGATCGCGGCGACGGAGCCCATCAGGACGCCCCAGAACACCACGATCTTCTTGTTCGGCTCGATAGAGCCGCGTTGCGACAAGGTGCCGGTGACGATGGACGCGGCATCGGCTCCGGACACGAAGAAGATCGCCACCAGGAGCATGACCAGGACGCTGGCGACCGTGGTCAACGGGAAGTGCTCGAGGACCGAGAAGAGCTGCTCCTCCTGCCCGGTCGGGTTCTCCGCCGTGCCTGCGATGTTCTCACCACCGCGCTGCAGGTCGATCGCTGTGAAGGTAAGACGACCGGTCTCCACACGCCAAAGCGACACATGCGGTTACCTGCGGATCACCGAACGGCGCGCTGGACTTCGCGGCTGCGGTGACGACGACGGCGGTAGATTCTTTCGACACGGTCGAATAGGGCCATCAAGCGAGGGGAAGCAGATGCCGATCACGCCGACGATCCTGGCCACCAGCGGCGGATTCGAACATGACGCCCGCGGCCTTCTGGTCCCGTCAGGGCTGGTGAAGAAGGCGTTGGAGCTCTCCGGCGCGGAGCGGCCGAAGTTGTGCTTCATCGGGACCGCCTCCGGTGACGCCACCGACTACATTCAGCTCACCTACGCAGCCTTCGCCGGCTGGCCGGTCGACGTCTCGCATCTCGCCCTGTTCCCGATGCCCAACGTCGACGACATTCGTGCGCACATCATGGCCCAGGACGTCGTGTGGGTCGGTGGTGGCTCGGTCGCGGGGCTGCTGGTGATGTGGCGCCTGCACGGCCTGGACGACGTCATGCGTGAGGCATGGCACGAAGGCGTCGTACTGGCTGGGGTCTCGGCGGGGTCGATCTGCTGGCACACCGGCGGGCCCACGGACTCCTTCGGGCCGCAGTTGCGCGGTATCACCAACGGCCTCGGCCTCGTGCCGTTCGGCAACGGCGTGCATTACGACAGCGAGGAGCAGCGGCGTCCACTACTACACCGGCTCGTCGCCGAGGGGACCCTGCCGACGTCTTACGCCACCGACGACGGCGTCGGCCTACATTACGCAGGCACCGAACTCGTGGGCGTGTACACCGAGATCGAGGGTGCAAAGGGCTATCGCGTCGAGGCGGCGGGCGGCGAAGCCACCGAGACCGTACTCGATGCCCTGGCCGTCTGAGGCGGCCCCGCCGTGCCGCATGTCGCTGCGCTGACTCACGGCTCACGTCCGGTCGGCTCGCGGCTCATCCAACCGTGAAGTTCGTGGAGCAAGATCGTGCGCATCAGAGCGGCGATTCATCCACGACGATCTTCCCGACCCGCTTCTGGCGAACATGACCCGAACGCAGCAATCACCGCCGACGGCGTAGTCTGTGGAAAATGGGCGAGCTTCGGGTGATCCGACACTCAGGTTTGGTGCCGTACGAAACAGCGTGGGAAGAACAGCGGCTGTTGCACGCCGCGCGCGCGGCCGGCGAGACCGGCGACACCGTGCTCCTCCTCGAACACGAACCGGTCTACACCGCCGGAAAGCGGACTCAACCGTTCGAGCGCCCGCTGCTGGACGCCGGCGCTCCGGTCATCGACGTCGATCGCGGCGGCAAGATCACCTGGCACGGGCCCGGCCAGATCGTCGGCTACCCCATCCTCGCGCTGCCCGACGCGATCGACGTCATCGGCTATGTACGGCGGATCGAACAGCTCATGATCGACGTGTGCGCCGAGCTCGGCGTGCCGGGTGAGCGCATCGAGGGACGAAGCGGCGTGTGGGTGCCCGCCGACGATCGCGGCCGCGATCGCAAGATCGGCGCCGTCGGCCTGCGGGTGGCGCAAAAGGTGACGATGCACGGCTTCGCCCTGAACTGCAACTGTGACCTGAGCTGGTACGACCGCATCGTGCCGTGCGGGATCTCCGATGCGTCGGTCACCTCGCTGTCGCAGGAGACCGGCCGCGAGGTCACCGTCGACGAAGTGCTTCCGCTCGTCGAGCGGCATCTCGACGACGTGCTCGCCCTGCAGCCGCAAGCGTAAGGTGTCCGTTGTGAGTGTTGCTCCGGAGGGACGTCGGCTGCTGCGCCTCGAGGTGCGCAACAGCGAGACGCCGATCGAGAGAAAGCCGTCCTGGATCAAGACCAAGGCGACGATGGGCCCGCAATACCGCGAGCTGCAGTCGCTGGTGCAGCGAGAGGGCTTGCACACGGTCTGTCAGGAAGCCGGCTGTCCCAACATCTTCGAATGCTGGGAGGACCGTGAGGCCACGTTCCTCATCGGCGGCGACCACTGCACCCGCCGGTGCGACTTCTGTCTCATCGACACCGGCAAACCCGACGAGCTCGATCGCGACGAGCCGCGCCGCGTCGCCGAATCAGTTCAGGCGATGGGTCTGCGCTACGCCACGGTGACCGGTGTGACCCGTGACGACCTGCCAGACGAAGGCGCCTGGCTCTATGCCGAGACCGTCCGCCAGATTCACCAGCTCAACCCCACCACCGGCGTGGAGATCCTCACCCCGGACTTCTCCGGCAAGCCCGATCTACTCCAGCAGGTCTTCGACGCCGAGCCGCAAGTCTTCGCGCACAACGTCGAGACCGTGCCGCGTATTTTCCGCCGCATCCGGCCGGCGTTCACCTACGAGAAATCACTCGACGTCATCAGCATGGCCCGCGCGGCCGGCATGGTGACCAAGTCGAACCTGATCCTCGGCATGGGCGAAACCCGAGAAGAGATCTCGGCCGCATTGCACGACCTGCACCAGGCCGGGTGCGACCTCATCACCATCACGCAGTACCTGCGCCCTTCCGTCCGCCACCACCCGATCGAGCGGTGGGTCACCCCGGAAGAGTTCGTCGAACTGCGCGACGAGGCCGAGACCATCGGTTTCGCCGGCGTCATGTCCGGACCCCTGGTCCGATCCTCCTACCGCGCCGGGCGCCTCTACCGCCAAGCCGTCGCCGCCCGCACCGGCCACTCCGCGACCTGACGCCGCTCCCCCTGCGGGTCAACGTCGACGCTTCGCTGGGGCTCCCGATCACGCGCCCCGCCGTGGAGGTTCTCGCGGCCCTGTCACATACGTGAGCACGTGGCGATAGCGCGGACGTCACGAAGTAGGCTTCTCCTTATGGCACGCAAGGACGAGCAGCAGGATTCTGCCGAGAAAAAGGGCCGGATCGCGCAGATCAAGCAGACCTATCGGATGGCGAAACGCTCCGATCGCTGGATCGGGTGGATCTGCCTGGGCTACATGCTCGCCGTCCTGGCCGTGGCGGCCCTGGTCGGCTTCGTACTCCAGCCGATCTGGCTCTGGATCATCATCGGATTCCCGATGGCCTTGCTGGTGGGCGCTGTCGTCTTCGGCCGCCGCGCCGAACGAGCGGCGTACTCCCAGATCGAAGGTCAGCCGGGCGCTGCGGCGGCCGCCCTCGGCACACTGCGCCGCGGGTGGGACTACGACGCGATGGTCGGCGCCAACCGGCATCAGGACGTCGTACATCGTGCCGTGGGCCGCCCGGGGATCGTGCTGATCGGCGAGGGCGAGGTACCCAATCGGGTCGCGAACCTGCTCGCCCAGGAGCGCAAGCGGCACAGCCGGGTCGCCCCCGACGCACCGATCACCGAGATCATCGTCGGCCGGGGCGAGGGTCAGGTACCGCTCCCCCGGTTGACCCGCAAGCTGAACAAGCTGCCGCGCACCCTCCGCCCGGCCGAGGTCACCGAGATCCGTCAGCGCCTTCGCGCGCTCGGTACGCAGCCGGTCGGGATGCCGAAAGGCCCGCTGCCCAAGGGCATCAAGCTGCCGCGCGGTGGCGCCATGCCCGGTCGGTGACTTTGCCCGGTCGGTGACTTTGCCCGGACGGTGACTTCGCCCGGACGGTGACCAGGCCCCGACGAGGGTTCTTCTCGCAGGTCACGAACGACGTCATCGACGCTGCGGTGGCGCCATGCGCTCTACCCCGGTCGTGAACACCCGCCGTGCGCACCCCGGCCGCCCCGAGGCCGCTCCCCCGGTCGCCGAAAATCGGCACACGCTCACACGACAATCATCACGACCGGCCCAGCCACACACGACAGCACCCGGCGCCCATCGCGGCCACAAGGCACTGACACGAGCACGCCGGCGACTCTGGTCCACTCACACTTTGACGACCACGGTGTTCGATGCCAAGTCGTGCAGTCCGCGGCCCTCGCTGGTGAACACGATCGGCGGAATGACCAGGGCGATGAGGAAGGTTCGCACGGCCGCGGTGATGGGGCTGACGTGGCGCCCGTCCAGGTGCACGACCCTGATCCGTAGCAGCAACTGTCCGAGACTCGCGCTGGTGATCGCCGTGCTGACGACCACCAATACGTACCAGCAGGCCAGCGGCGTCCACAGGGCACCGCTCTGCGGATCCCACACCGATTCGCCGCCGGTGATGACGTAGGCGATCACATTCGCAGCGATCCAGTCCACGAACAGGGCACCGAATCTCCTCGGCCACCCTCCTGCCGACCCGGGACCGCTCTCGGGCAGGCGCGGCACGGTCGCCGCATTGTCGTCGTTGGCCACGCGACGAGCCTAAGCGGGCCCGCGGCCTCCCGCATGCCCGGGGTTGACCCACGCCAGTCGTCTCGACCTCGGCAGATGACATTCGCATCACCGGAAATCGCCCATGCGCGTAACACGAGTGAAACACTTGAGACACCGTCGGGAAATGCCCGGGCTCTAACGTCCGGAGCACGTAACCATCCGGTCAACGCCGACCGCTGTACCCGAGCCGTCGCCACGCCAGGCGCGAAGGAGATGCGGATGTTCAGCAACCCGGACGAGCTACTCAAGTTCGTCAAGGACGAGGGCGTCGAGTTCATCGACGTCCGATTCTGCGACCTTCCTGGGGTCATGCAGCACTTCAATGTGCCCGTCAAGGCGTTCGACGCCGACGCGATCGCTGACGGCCTCATGTTCGACGGCTCGTCGATTCGGGGCTTCCAGGCCATCCACGAATCGGACATGAAGCTGATCGCGGACCCGGCGACGGCTTTCATCGACCCGTTCCGCCAGGCCAAGACCCTGGCGCTGAACTTCTCCATCGTCGACCCCTTCACCGGCGAGCCGTACAGCCGCGACCCGCGCAACATCGCCGCCAAGGCCGAGGCCTATCTCGCCAGCTCAGGCATTGCTGACACCGCATTCTTCGGACCCGAGGCCGAGTTCTACGTCTTCGACGACATCCGGTTCGAGACCACCCACAACGCCGGCTACTACTTCATCGACTCCATCGAGGGTGCCTGGAACACCGGCCGGGTCGAGGAAGGCGGCAACCGGGGGTACAAGACCCGATACAAGGGCGGCTACTTCCCCGTCCCGCCGGCCGACCACTTCGCTGACCTGCGCGATGCGATGGTCCGCACGCTCACCGGCGTCGGTATCGAGGTCGAGCGGGCGCACCACGAGGTCGGCACCGCCGGTCAAGCCGAAATCAACTACAAGTTCGACACGCTCACCCACGCCGGCGACCGATTGATGCTGTTCAAGTACATCATCAAGAACGTCGCCTGGCAGGCGGGCAAGACCGCGACCTTCATGCCGAAGCCGCTGTTCGGCGACAACGGCTCGGGCATGCACTGCCACCAGTCGCTGTGGAAGAACGGCGAGCCGCTCTTCTACGACGAGCTCGGCTACGGCGGCCTGTCCGACACGGCTCGCTGGTACATCGGCGGTCTCATCAAGCACGCCTCGTCTCTACTGGCCCTCACCAACCCGACGGTGAACTCGTACCGCCGACTCGTGCCCGGCTTCGAAGCGCCGGTCAACCTGGTGTACTCGCAGCGCAACCGCTCGGCCGCGGTGCGGATCCCGGTGACGGGAACCTCTCCGAAGGCCAAGCGCATCGAGTTCCGCGTGCCCGACCCGTCCAGCAACCCGTATCTCGCGTTCTCCGCCATGCTCATGGCCGGTGTCGACGGCATCCGGAACAAGATCGAGCCGCC
>NZ_DAHVSH010000036.1:0-36986 GCF_027324685.1 Haloactinopolyspora sp. | reverse complement strand
CGCTGAGCAGCAGCTCAACCCTTGACAGCGCCCGTAGAGTCTGTTTTGGAAAGTTTGTTCACTTTGGGCTATCGGGGGGTAGCCGTGCAACACAAGGCAACCGCTGAACGCCGATACCGGATGGAACTCGCTGTGGTCGTCGGAGTCGGCGTACTCATCGCGCTCGTGGCCGTGATAGCCATCCTGACCATCAATCCCGCGCCCGTGGAAGAGACGGACGACTTCAACTCTCAGCCGCTGGCCCCAGCCGAGTTGGGCCACCTCGCGGTCTGACGATCCGGCTCAACTCCAGCGAACCCGGACCTGCGTGCGCCACAGGTCCAGTACGTCGGCGCGCCCCTCGGCCCTGATCTCATCGCTCCGGTTCCACAGCCCCAGGTAGAGCTGGACGGCAGTGCCGGAGAGCACGGCGTCGGGGTGGACGGTGTCCGTGGGTGTGGTCACCACCGGGTCGGCACTGATGCGCATCGACCAGGCGTCGCCGGTGTCGGTGGCGCGGACGGCCACGGTGAACGGCTCGTCGGCACGCAGCCGGCCCGACCGGCGCGGCACGAAACCGCACAACAACTCGTCGATACCGTCGACGGCGACCGCGGCGGGAATCGTCACGTCGGACGCCGAGGGGCGCCGGGCCAGGACGGCTGAGACGGCATCGACGCCGTGGATGGTCGTTTCGTGGGCCTGCCGGCGAGCCCAGAACCACCGGGGCACCGGAGCGTCGGCCAAGAAGACCACGGCCTCGGCGTCGTCGGATGTGGTGCGCAGCGTGTCGGTCAAGGCCTCCAAGCCGGCAGCGAACCACGCCAACAGGTCCGGGGCCGTCCTGGCCTGGGCCAGCGACTCCTCGGTGTCGGGCTCGCGTTCGCCGCGAAGATTGGCCGCCGCCCAGCGGTGCACCATGCCTTGATGCGCGACGAGTTCGGCGACGTCCCACTCCGCACACGTGGGCACCTGAGCCTCCAGGCCGGCCGCACCGGCCGCGACCTGCAGGCCCGACCCGGCCAGCTGCAGAGCATCGAGGTAATCGTCGAAGGCCAGGCGCATCGGCATGTGCCGCATCGTACGGACCCGCACCGACAGCGACCCCAAGGCCGCGACGGTGGTGGCCGGTTCCAGTCACGACCGTTGCCACCGGCGATCATGCTGCGTAGCCTTCCCGACACGTCCTGAACTGCCGCTGAACTCTCACGCCATCGCGTTGGAACGATTCACCACGGAGGGGTCTCATGGCTGACCGTCCGGAAGACCAGGAGCAGACCGTCCACCCTGATGCCGTTCGGCTCAGCCGGCGCGCCTTGCTCGGGTCGGCCGCCGCGGGCGCGGGAATCGCTGCCTTCGGTGTCGGCCACACCGCCTCCGCGGGCCCGGCGACATCCAGCGGGGCCGGACCGCTCCGTATCGCTGACGTGACCACGGAGTACGCCGTCAATCCGCTGGGAACCGACGTCACGCGACCCCGGTTGGCGTGGATTCCGACCACCCACGGCCACGGCGCCGTCCAAACCGCCTACCAGGTCGTCGTCGCGACCGACCCCGGCCTCCTCGACCCCAGGCACGCCGACGTGTGGGACTCCGGGCGGGTGGACTCCGCGGAGTCGACCGGCATCGAATACGCCGGCCCGCCGCTGGCCCCTCGGACCCGTTATCACTGGCGGGTCCGGCTCTGGGACGGCGACGGCCGCGGAACACGATGGAGCGACCCGGCGTGGTTCGAGACCGGGCTGCGCGACGAAGGCTTCGGCGCGGCTCAGTGGATCGGCGCCGAGCCCACCGGAGTGGAACGTCCGGACGTGCACGGTGCGTCCTGGGTGTGGACGCCGGGCGCGACCCAGGACAACGCCCCGGAGGGCCCGGCCTGGTTCCGCGGCCGGTTCACGCTACCGGCCGGCGCCGACGTCGTCTCCGCGCAGTTGACGATGACCGCGGACGACGACTACACCGCCTACCTCGACGGCCAGGAGGTGCTGTCGGCGCCGGTCGAGGTCGACGGGTGGCGCAGCGCCGAGACGACGGAGGTCACCGGCATCGTCGCCGCTGCGGCCGGCGGTGACCTCGTGCTCGCCGCGCGGGCGACCAACCGGCCCGGCGCGGGCATCAACCCGGCCGGATTGATCGCCAAACTGGTCGTGCACACCAGCGCCGGTGACGAGCTCGTCTTCAGGACCGACGACTCCTGGGTGGGCACGGGCACCGAGGTCGACGGGTGGCAGGACCCCGGGTTCGACGACTCCGGCTGGGATTCGGTCGTCGTGCTCGCGCCGTACGGCGAGGGCGCGTGGGGCGACGGCGTCTCGGTACCGGTCCCCGAACAGCCCGCGCCGTTGCTGCGCCGGACGTTCACCCTCGACCGCTCGATCACCCGGGCGCGGCTCTACGCCAGCGGCCTGGCGTACCACGAACTGCACGTCAACGGCGCGCGCGTCGGCGACACCGTCCTCGACCCCGGATTCACCGACTACGACGAGACCGTTCTCTACGTCACGCACGACGTCACCGACCTGCTGCGCGAAGGCGAGAACGCGCTCAGCGCAGAGCTGGGCCGCGGCTTCTTCGGGATGACGACACCGAACGTCTGGCGCTGGGAGCAGGCGAGTTGGCACGGCGAGCCGCGTCTCATAGCCCGCCTGGTCGTCGAGCACGACGACGGCTCGGTCACCGAGATCACCACGGACGAGCAGTGGCGAGTCGCCGACGGGCCCACGGTCTCGAACTCGCTGTACGCCGGCGAAAGCTACGACGCCCGGCTCGAACAAGGCGGGTGGACCGAGCCAGCTTTCGACGACGGCGGCTGGGCTCGGGCCAGCGTCCTGCCGGCTCCCGCGGGGACGCTGCGAGCCCAGGAGAACGAGCCGATCCGGGTCATCGAGGACGTCGCACCGGTCTCGTTCACCGAACCCGCGCCCGGTACGTGGGTCGCCGACTTCGGCCGCACGACGGCGGGGTGGACGCGCCTGCGGGTGACGGCACCTGCCGGAACCACGATCTCGATGCGCCACGGCGAGGCGCTGGCCGCGGACGGCACCGTCGAGGCGTCGACCGGGCATGTGCCGGGACGCTTCCAGGTGGACGAATACACCGCGCGCGGCACCGGCGAGGAGGTGTGGGAGGCGAAGTTCTCATACAAGGGGTTCCGCTACGTCCAGCTCGACGGGCTGCCGAGCGCTCCGACCACCGACACGGTGACCATGCGCGTCGTGCACTCCGACGTCGCCGAGATCACCGAGTTCGATTGCGACGAGCCGACGTACGTCCAGCTCGAGCGGATGATGCGCCGCACGGTGCTGAACAACCTGCACAGCTTCCCCACCGACACGCCGATGTACGAGAAGAACGGCTGGACCGGCGACGCCCAGGTCGGCGCACCGACGATGGCGTTGACCTTGGGCCTCGCGCCGTTCTTCACCAAGTGGCTGGGCGACCTGCGCGACAGCCAGATCGACAGTGACCAGATTCCCGTCATCGTCCCCAGCGGCGGATGGGGTTATCAGGAGCTCGCGCCCGCGCCGGAGTGGACCACCGTCTACCCGTACCTGCTGCGCGAGATGCACCGCTGGTACGGCGACACCCGCGTGCTCAGCGAGCACTGGGAACCGGCGCTGGCCTATGTGGACTGGGAGCTGGGCCGCCTGGAGGACGGCCTCGCCGTCACCGCCCTCGGCGACTACCTGTCCCCCGGCACCGGCGGGAACCCGCCCGAGGACACCCGGCTGACCGCGACGGCGTATCTGCATCGAGCGTTGATCGCGATGGCCGAGATCGGCGAGCTACTCGGGCACGACGACGAGGCGGCGCGGTTGCGGTCGGCGGCCGATGATTTGCGGACAAGGCTGAACGAGACCTTCCTCGACACTGAACGCGGGCTGTATCGCACCGACCAGGACCCCGAGTACCGCCAGACGTCCAACGCCGTCCCGCTGGCACTCGGCCTGGTGCCCGACGAGTACGTCCAAGCCGTCGTGGACAGCCTGGTCGCCGACATCGAACAACGCGACTGGCATCTGAACACCGGGTGCCTCGGGACGCAGGTGCTGCTCCCGGTCCTGACCGCGCACGGACACGCCGACACCGCGGCGAAGGTGGCTTTGCAGCGCACCGACCCGAGCTGGGGCCACTGGATCGACTCCGGCGCCGACACGATGTGGGAGATGTGGGGCGCGAACACGCGCTCGCGTGACCACTACTTCAAGGGCACCGTCGTGCAGTGGCTGCTGGAGAACGTGGCGGGGCTGCGCTGTGTCGCCGACGGCTGGCGGTCCATCGTGGTGCGCCCGGACGCGCGTTCGCAGGTCTCGTCCGTGTCGCTGAGCACCGACACGGTCCGCGGGCGGGTGGGTGTGGCGTGGCGCCAGGACGGGCGGTCGCTGCGGATGGACGTCACGGTGCCGGTCGGGTCGACCGCCGAGGTGCACGTTCCGGCCGAGTCCGCAGACGACGTCACCGCCGCCCCGTCCCGCCATGTCGGCGACATCCGGGCCGAGCCCGGCTACGTCGTGCACACCGTCGGCGCCGGCCGGTGGCGCTTCACCAGCCGCTCAGCCGGGCAACCGTAGCGATCACCACTCGGCGAACGAGCCGTCGGTGTGGCGCCACACCGGCGAACGCCACCGGTGCCCGGTCTTGTCCGCCCGGCGCACGGCGTCCTCGTCGATGCGGATCCCGAGCCCGGGCCCTTGCGGGCGCTCCACGTAACCGTCGACGAACTGGAACACCGCCGGATCGACGAGGTAGTCGAGCAGATCGTTGCCGACGTTGTAGTGGATGCCCAGGCTCTGCTCCTGGATCAGGAAGTTCGGCGTCGCGAAGGCCACCTGCAGGCTCGCCGCCAAGGCGATCGGCCCGAGCGGGCAATGCGGAGCGAGCACGGCGTCGGACATTTCGGCCAGGGCGGCGATCCGCCGTACCTCAGAGATACCGCCGGCATGCGAGATGTCCGGCTGCACCACGCTCACCCCGGCCGCCAGCGGCGTGGTGAACTCCTGGCGGTGGTAATACCGCTCGCCGACGGCGATGGGTACCGAACTGCAGGCCACCACCGAATCGATCTGCCCAGCGAACTCCGGCAGCACCGGCTCCTCGACGAACATCGGATGCAGCGACGCCATCAACGGCAGCAACCGCCGCGCGTTGGCCACCGAGACCCGGCCGTGGAAATCGACGGCGACGTCGTTGTCCGGGCCCAGCACCTCCCGCGCGGCCGCCAGCCGACGCACCACGGCGTCGGTCTCGGCGCTGGTCGCGATCGGCGACATGGCCGCACTGGCGTTCATCTTCACCGCCGTGAAGCCCTGCTCGAGCTTCTCGCTGATGGCGTCGGCGATCTCGCCCGGCTCGTCGCCGCCGACCCAGGTGTACATGCGGACCCGATCCCGGACCGGCCCGCCGAGCAACGCATGCACGGGAGCGGAGTAGTACTGACCGGCGATGTCCCACAGGGCTTGGTCGATACCGGCGACGGCGCTGGACAGCACCGGCCCGCCGCGGTAGAAGCCGCCTCGGGTCAGCACCTGCCAGTGGTCTTCGATCCGCAGCGGATCCTGACCGATCAGGTGATCTGCGAGCTCGTGCACGGCCGCCCGGACGGTCTCGGCCCGGCCTTCGACGATCGGCTCACCCCACCCGACGAGACCGTCGTCGGTACTGATGCGGCAGAACAGCCAGCGCGGAGCCACGCTGAACGTCTCGACGTCGACGATCTTCATCGGGTTTCCTTCTCTTCACGCAGTTCAGTGCGTAGCTCGCGAACGTCGCGATCGGCCTGTTCGAGCAGGTCGTGGACAGCCCGTTCGGCGGCGTCGGCGTCTCCGGCGGCCACGGCGTCGTAGACGGCCCGGTGGGCCGGCACGCTGTCGGCCCAGGTGCCCTGCCCGTGCACCAGCAGGTCGCGTGCCTGTAGCCCGGTCTCGATGACCAGCTCCATCTGCTGCAGGAGCTCGTTGTGGGCCGAGAACAGCAGCACGCGATGGAACGTGAGGTCGGCTTCGATGACATCCGCGGCTGCGGCGTCGGGGTCAGCGAGCACTTCGAGAGCGGCTCGCAGCGCGTCGAGGTCGGCGTCGCTGCGCCGCTCGGCGGCCAAGCGCGCCCCGGCCGGTTCGACGATGCCGCGCACCTCGGCGAGATTGTCGAGAAACGCGTCGTCCGGCCCGGCCTCGGTCTGCCAGCGCAACACGTCGGCGTCGAGCAGGGCCCAGTCCTCGCGCGGGCGGACGAACGTGCCGCGCTTGGGCCGCGCGTCGACCATCCCCTTGGCGGCGAGCACCCGCAGCGCCTCGCGTACGACGGTTCGGCTGACGCCGAGCTCGTTCTCGAGCTGCACCGGGTCGATCGACTGCCCCGGCGGGATGTCGCCCCGGATGATCCGCTGACCGACGTGCGCCACGACGGAGCCGTGGATGCCGCGGTACGGAGAAGTGTGCGGAAGTCGGGTCATGGTCGGGTCCCCCTCAACACGGCGCCGAATCGATTGCGGTGCGCGGACGCCCCGGCGCCCCGGCCGCACAAGCTCGCCAACATGCTCCCCGTCATCCGTACTCCCTGCCATCGGTCAAGGTTGATGCAACCCGCTGCATACGAACCTAACACTAAGCATTTTGTATGACTATTTCTTGACACTGTCCTTGTCCGGCCTCAAGATGTCGGAGTGACCGCCGTCACGCCGGTGGAACTTGACGACCACAGCGCCCTCGCGGCGCGGAGGAGGGCGACATGAGCACGACTGACCTCTCTCGGCGGAGGTTCCTCGCCGGATCCGCCGCCATCGGCTTGTCTGGTGCGCTGGGGGGATGCGTCGGTTCAGGCGGGTCGAACGACGGCGGTGGCGGTGGTGGCGGTGAGAGCGCCGGCTCCTCCGGCCCGTTGACGCTGCAGTCCAGTGCCGCCGACCCCCAGCCCAAGGCCGCCCTCAAAGCCGTCGTCGACACGTTTGACGGTCCGGAGACGACCATCAACACCGTGGCGGTCGAGAACTTCCGCGCCCAACTGCCGACGTATCTCACCTCGGAGAATCCGCCTGACGTGCTGACCTGGTACGCGGGCTCGGTGGCCCGCGACTACGCCTCGGAAGGGCTCCTGCTCGACGTGTCCGAGCTGTGGGAAGGCGATGGCGCGTGCGCCGGCTTCTCCGATGCCCTGCGTGAACTGTCCACCACCGAGGACGGCACCCAGATCTTCGTCCCCACCCACTACTACTGGTGGGGCGTGTTCCACCGCCGATCCGCCTTCGACCAGTGGGGCATTCAGGCCCCGGAGACCTGGGACGACTTCCTCGCGCTGTGCGAGACGCTGCTCGGGCAGGGCATCACGCCGTTGACCATGGGAACCGGCTCGACGCCGTGGATGTCGTCGGGCTGGTTCGACTACCTCAACCTGCGGATCAACGGACCCGAGTTCCACCTGGCGCTCCTCAGCGGCGAGCACTCGTTCGACAGCGCCGAAGTGCGCGCGGTGATGGACGAGTACGCGAAACTGATCCCGTTCATCGACCCCAACGGCCGCTCGTACTCCTGGCAGGAAGCCGTCACCCCGCTGGTGCAGAACAAGGCGGCCATGTACCTGGTCGGAGCGTTCTTCACCGAGTCCGTGCCGTCCGACGTCGTCGACGACATCGACTTCTTCCGGGTCCCCATCATCGACGACTCGTTGCCCCTGGCCGAAGAGGCGCCGACGGACGGGTACTTCGCGGCCTCCCGCACCGACAACCCCGCCGGGGCGAAGGAGCTGATGTCGCATCTCGCCGCCCCCGAGAGCCAAGAGGTCTACGTCGCCAAGGCCGGCGGGGCGTTCCTGCCCACGTCCACCGACGTCGACACCTCCGGCTTCTCGCCCATGATCCAGAAGGGCATCACGCTGCTCGAGGAGTCCGACCAGCTGACCCAGTTCTTCAACCGCGATTCCAGCGACGAGCTGCAGACCACGGCCGACACCGCCCTGACCCGCTTCCTCGACCAACCCGACCAGGTAGACGACATCTTGGCCCAGTGGCAGCAGGCTGCTGAGCAGGTGTTCCAAGGGTGAGTTCCACGCAAGTCGCCACCCCGGAGACGTCCTCGCACGACGGGCGCCAGCCGGTGCGCGCGGGGCGTCGATGGCGCCGAGTACCGCCGCTGGTCTGGGTGTTCCTGCTGGTGCCCTTGGCCGTCGAGCTGGCCTGGGTGTTCTGGCCCGCGCTGAACAGTTTCTCGCTGTCGCTCACGAAGTGGAACGGCGTCGGCGCCGCCGAACCAGTCGGTCTGGACAACTACCGGCGGATGTTCGACGACCCGATCGTGCGCACCGCCGTCACCAACACGGTGATCTGGATCGTCGTGTTCGGTGGTCTGTCGGTGCTCATCGGGTTGGGGCTCGCCGTCGCCCTGAACCGGCCTCGGCGCGGCGTCGGGCTCTATCGCAGCGCGATCTACCTGCCGATGGTCTTCGCGCTGGCGGTGACCGGACTGTTCTGGCGTGTGCTCTACCAGCCCGGCGGGACAGTCAACTCCGCTCTGGAGAACATCGGGCTGGACGGAGTGGCGCGGCAATGGCTCGCCGACCCGGACACCGCGCTGTACGCCGTCCTCGTCGCCGCGATCTGGCGCCAGGTCGGCTACATCATGGTGCTGTATCTGGCCGGACTGAAAGGCTGCGATCCCAGCCTGGAAGAGGCTGCGGCCGTCGACGGCGCCTCGGCCTGGCAGCGGTTCCGCTATGTCGTGTTCCCCCAGCTGCGCGGCGTGAACACGGTCGTGTTCGCCATCACGGTGATCGACTCGCTGCGGACGTTCGACATCGTCTGGGCCATGACCCGCGGCGGGCCGTACAACAGCAGCCAGCTGCTCAGCACCTACATGTTCGAGCAGGGCTTCACCGCGCTGAACCTCGGCTACAGCTCCGCGCTCGCCGTGGTGATCTTCGTGCTGGCGATCGGGTTCATCA
Source organism: Haloactinopolyspora sp. (assembly GCF_027324685.1). Taxonomy (NCBI): domain Bacteria; kingdom Bacillati; phylum Actinomycetota; class Actinomycetes; order Jiangellales; family Jiangellaceae; genus Haloactinopolyspora; species Haloactinopolyspora sp. The sequence goes on along the minus strand of NZ_DAHVSH010000036.1, from coordinate 28,076 downwards.
TCACGTACCTCGTCCGCGCGACCCGGGAGGACTGAGACGTGACCACCGAAACCGCAGTGGATCCCGGCACGGTCCGCCGCAGCGCCAACGTCGGGCCGCGTCGGCGCGGCTGGATCTTCCACGCCTGCATGGCGCCGCTGACGCTGCTGTGGGTCGCACCGATGGTGTTCGTACTCGCGGTGGCGTTCCGCTCGTTCGACGACATCGCCGCGCGCGGCCTGGGCGCGCTGCCGGCGTCGTTCTCGTTGGACGGGTTCAGCACGGCGCTGAGTGAGGGCGCGATCGGGCGAGCCCTGGCCAACAGCGCCGTCGTCACCGTCATCGGCGTCGTCGCCACCTTGTTCCTGGCCTCGCTGGCGGCGTTCGCGCTGAGCCGCCACGCCATCCCGTTCAGCCGGACGATCCTGCTCACCATGCTGGCCGGGAACCTGTTACCACCACAGATCCTGCTGATTCCGGTATCGAGCATCACGCAGTCGCTGGGCATCTACGACTCGCTATTCGCGCTCATCGTCGTCCAGGTCGGCTTCGGGCTCGGCTTCTACACCTTCGTCCTGCACGGGTTCATGCGCTCGATCCCGAACGAGGTGCTGGAGGCCGCTGTGGTCGACGGCGCCGGCTCGGCGCGCATCTACGCGCGAATCGTCCTGCCGCTGTGCCGTCCCGCCCTGGCCGCGTTGGCGGCGCTGGCGACCACGTGGATCTTCAACGACCTGATCTGGGCGCTGACCGTGCTGCGCACCGAGACCAAGTTCCCGATCACCGTCGCCCTGCTGAACCTGCAAGGCGGCTTCGTCAGCAACTGGAACGTGGTGGCCTCCGGCGCCGTGCTGGCCGCTATCCCGACCGCGGTCGTGTTCTTCGCGTTCCAGAAACACTTCGTCTCCGGGCTGCTGGTGGGGGCGAACAAATAGCAGCAGCTCGTCTTCGGCCGGGGTCTTACCCGGCCGGGGTCCAAGCCCCGTCGCACTCGACTCGACCTAGGAGCCATGAACGTGCCCGTTCCTCTCGCCGATCACCTTCCCGACCGCATGACGATCAGTCTGTGGGACTTCACCTGGTACACCCGCACCGGGCCGGGTGAGCCGTTCGAGGACCTGGACGCTGCTTTCGCCCGCGCCGTCGAACTCGGCTACGACACCGTGCGCATCTGCGCGATGCCGTTCCTGCTGTTCGGCTCCGGACTCGACACGTCGAAGGTCGAGCTCGGCCCGCTGGGTGGTGATTACGGGCAGGGCACCCGCTGGTACGACGTCAAACACACCACCACGATCGATGCACGCGAGCACCTGCTCGAGCTCTTCCGGGCCGCTGACCGGCACGACTGCTTCGTCATCGTGTCGAGCTGGGAGTACCAGCAAAGCCCGTCGTTCGCCACCGACCGAGCCTGGTTCGACGCGCTCCTCGCCGTCGAACCGGACGAGCGCGCCGTGCGGTTGGCTGACGCCCATGCCGACCTCATCGACTTGTTGGCCGAACACGGACTCGCCGACCGCGTCGCGTTCGTCGAGCTGCACAACGAGGTGCAGGGCGGGCATCTGACCGAAGGCCTGGCGACCGACGAGCCGTACGTCGTCGGCCTGAAACCCCGGCTGACCCGCGGTATCGAGCAGTTCAAGTCCCGGCACCCCGACGTGCCGGTGACGGTGAACTACGCGCGCGTGCCGCTGGACGAGCTACGCGGCGTGCCGGAGAACATCGACGTCGCGGTGTTTCACCCGTACGTGTACGGCGTGCTGGGCGGGCTGATCCAGGAGTTCGGCCTGCGCGGCCCGGCCGCGGAGTTCCCGCAGGACGCCGTCCGGTCCGAGCTGCTGCGACCCGACGCGCCGGACCTGGCGGACTGGGCTCCGCCCGCGGCGGATCGGTGGAAGCTGGACGCGACGGTGGTCCGCCCGACCGAGATCTACGTGCACGACTGGTGCGACGTGAACGCCTTCGATCGCTGGCTGTACGAACGCTACGGCGAATACCGCCTTGCCATGACCGACAAGCTCGTGACTTGGATCAACGGCGCCGCCGACTTCGCCTTGTCCCGTGGAGTCCCGCTGGTCCTGGGTGAAGGCTGGGTCGGTTACACCCCGCTGGGCAGCTGGTTCGAGGAAGGCCCGGTCGGCGCGGAGATCTGCCGGCTCGCCGTGCGGACCGCTGCGTCGGTCGGAGCGCGGGGCACCGTGGTCTGTTCCAACGCCGCACCGCACCACGCCATGTGGGGCGAGGCCGACTTGCAACGCTGGTGCAACGCGGCCTTCCGCGAGGCGCCGGCGGATCCGGCTTGGCGGCGTTAGGACTCGTGTCGTCGTGGGCGCGGCCGGCGCGGTCGGTGATCGTCATTGGCCGCCCAGGTCGCCGCTCGTCACGGCTGCCTCGGGTCGGTGATGTCGGTCGTGAAGATCGTCGTGCCGAAGATTGCCGAAGTTGACCGGTCGTGATGATCGTCGTGGCACAAACTGCCGGTATAGCCCGCACTTCCTCGCACGACGATCTTCACGACCAACACCACCAGGCATTCACGTCCGATTCGCCCCGATCAGCACCGGCCAACCGGCCCTGCCAGCAGCCCCACGCGCCCCGCAACCGCCCAACACCCAGGTCGTGCAGATCGTCGTGGGAAAACATGCCGAAATCAGCAGTCGTGATGATCGTCGTGCCTGAAAGTGCCGAAGGTGACCGGTCGTGAAGATCGTCGTGCCAGAAAATGCCGGTATAGCCCGCACTCCCTTGCACGACGATCTTCACGACCGACACCACGAGGCATTCACGCCCGATTCGCTCCCACCAACCGGCACCACCAGGCATTCGCGCCCGATTCGCCCTAATCAGCACCGCCAACCGGCCCCGCCAGCAGACCACGCACCCCCGAGGCCGCCCAACACCCGGTCACGACGAGCCGTGAACCGCCGCCACGGCACGGCGGGCGTCGTCGGCAACGAGGTCGGCGTTGATAGACGCCGCCGCATTCGTTCCCGCGGCCGCTGCACCGATGACCTGGGCACGAGGGTCAGCGACGTTACCGGCCACCCAGACGCCCGGCACCTCGGTGGCACCATTCGAGTCGGCCGCGATGTAGGTCGCGACGACCTGGCCGTTCATCTCCATCTCCGTTGGCTTCACCCCCAGTGACTCGAAGACTCCGGCACGAGCGGTCATCCGGGTCTGCACCACGACCGCGTCGCACTCGACCAGCGCCCCGGATCGCAACCGGATCCCGGCGATGTGGTCGTCGACGACCTCCACGGCCGCCACTTCGCCCTCGACGATCTTGATGCCCCGGGCAGTCAGCTGAGCCAGCTCATCGACCTCGGGCGTCGGCGCCGTGTTGAGCAGCAGAGTGACGTTCGCGCTCCACTGCCGGAACAGCTGCGCCTGGTGCACCGCGAGCGGCCCGGTGGCCAGGACACCGATCGCCTGGTCCCGGACCTCCCAACCGTGGCAATAGGGGCAGTGCAGCACGTCGTTGCCCCATCGCTCGGCCACGCCGGGAACGTCGGGCAACTCGTCCACCAGCCCGGTGGCCACCAACAACCGTCGCGCCACGACCGACCTGTCGTCGCCGAGCTCGACGTCGAAGCCGTCGTCGTCGCGACGGGCGACGGCGCTGACCTCGCCGGACACGATCTCGCCGCCATAGGCGGCGACCTCGGCACGACCGATGGCCACCAGCTCACTCGGCGGCGTACCTTCGCGTCCGAGGTAATTGTGTACGTGCCCGGCTGGTGCGTTGCGCGGGCTACCCGCGTCGACCACCAGGACCGAACGGCGCGCTCGGGCCAGAGTCAGTGCCGCGCCGAGGCCGGCCGCACCGCCACCCACGACCACCACGTCATACGTTGCGTTCATCGTGCACTCCCTGCTCGATCGATCCCCCGGTGGCTAGGTCATCGCCACCTTGATGAGAATTGTTCTCACCCTCCCCAGAACATGGCAATCCTTGTTGCTGGTATGGCAAAATTCCCAGATGAACGACGAAGCCGCGTTCAACGAGGTGCTCGACGCCGTCGGGCCTCGGTTACGAGCCTTGCGCCAGCAGCGCGGAGCCACCTTGAGCCAGCTCTCCGCGAGCACCGGCATCTCGGTGAGCACACTGTCGCGATTGGAATCCGGGCGTCGCCGGCCGACGCTTGAACTGCTGTTACCCCTGGCCAAGGCGCACCAGGTGGCGTTGGACGAACTCGTCGGCGCACCGCAGACCGGCGATCCCCGCATCCATCCGCGCCCAGTCACCCGGCACGGCATGACCTACATCCCCTTGACGCGCCGACCCGGCGGGTTGCAGGCCTTCAAATTGATCATTCCGCCCGGCACACAGTCCAGTTCGCCGGAGCCGAAGACACATGAGGGCTACGAGTGGTTCTACGTCCTGTCCGGGCAGATCCGCCTCGTACTGGGTGAACACGACCTGGTGATGAAGGCCGGCGAAGCAGCTGAGTTCGACACCCGCGTACCCCATTGGTTCGGTAACGCCGGATCCCAGCCGGTGGAGATCCTCAGCCTCTTCGGCCCGCAGGGTGAGCGACTCCACGTCCGCGCCCGCCCACGCAAGCAGCGCAATTAGCCGCCGCGCCACGGACGGCCAGGCGCCAGGCCTGGTCATCGATGGTCCGGCCACCCGCGGCCGCTGGCATACCCGCGCTCGGCGAGGTATCGACGCAGCCGGATTCCGTGGGCCACGGCGCCGATCGCTGCCCCGACCATGCCCACGATCAACAGCACCCGGATCGCCGTCGTCCAATCGACGGCGAGACCGGTGAAGTCGAAGGGAAAGATCGCCAGGATCCACCCCAGGGTGATCACCGTGAGCATGGCGGCAGCGAACTCAGCAGCTGATCGCAGCCAGTCGGTATCGGAGGCGGCAGCGGTGAGGTTCGCCACGAGGTCGACGACCAGCCACAGCGCCACCAGGCCGAGAACGTCTGACGTGCGATCGTTGAAGAACGACAGCAACTCCCAGCCCGGCCAGACGAAGATCAGGAACAGCAGCGCCAGGTCGATGCCGGCGGCGAGCACGAACCGGGACCTCGAAACCTTGCGCGGCTGCTGCGTGGACGAATCCATGCCTACCCCCGTCGACGCTGCCTCGTCCTGAGTCGAGGTTGGCACCGTGGGATCGTCGGCATCAGGGCCGAAAGTCCGCAGGGTCGAACTGGTTGTGCGCAGGCAGAACGACGGATTTTTCTCAGCGAAGGTTCTCGTCCACCGTCCCGCTGACTTTGCCTTCCGCGGCCGCGGCTTCGGCCTTCGCATCGCTGACCGCAGCCTGGGCCATCTCGGTGACCTCCTCGACCGTCGACGCGCCCAGTTCCGGGGTATCGGCTTCGGTCAGTTCTCGCGTACCCGAGTCGTCACCGGCGGGCGCTTGCTCGTCGTCGGCGCCCTGGTCGTCTCCGGCGCCTTGGGCAGGTGCACCCATCCGGGAATGGTCACCGAAGGCATCGGTGACCGTCTTGATCGCCTGGGTGAGCTCACCCGGGATGACCCAGAACGTGTTGTTCTCACCGCCGGCGAGCTGCGGCAGGGTCTCGAGGTACTTGTACGCCAGGACCTTGGGGTCGGCGTTGTTCCGGTGCACGGACTGGAAGACCCGCTCGACGGCTTTGGCTTCACCGTCGGCTCGCAGGATCGCGGCCTGCTGATCGCCCTGCGCCTCGAGGATGGACTGCTGGCGCGTGCCTTCAGCGGTGAGGATCTTCGACTGGCGCTCACCTTCGGCGTGCAGGATGATCGCGCGCTTGTCGCGCTCGGCCCGCATCTGCTTCTCCATGGCTTCCTTGATGGTCGACGGCGGGTCGATCGCCTTGATCTCCACGCGATTGACGCGGATGCCCCACTTACCGGTGGCTTCGTCGAGGACGGAGCGCAGTTGGGCGTTGATGTCCTCGCGCGAGGTGAGCGTCTTCTCGAGGTCCATGCTGCCGATGACGTTACGCAGCGTGGTCACCGTGAGCTGGTCGATGGCCTGCAGGTAGTCGGCGACCTCGTAGGCAGCCGAGCGAGGGTCGGTGATCTGGTAATAGAGCACGGTGTCGATGTTCACGACCAGGTTGTCCTCGGTGATCACCGGTTGCGGTTGCGACGAGAACACCTGCTCGCGGATGTCGAGCTTGGTGTTGATGCGGTCGGCCACCGGAATGATGAAGTTCAGCCCCGGTTGGAGTGTGGTGCGGAACCGGCCGAAACGCTCGACGTTGTACCGGTGCGCCTGGGGGACGATCCGCACGGTCGAGACGACGGCGAACACCACGAGCACCGCCGCGATGATGATCAGCACGAAGGGTTCCATAGCTCCTGCGCTTCCGTGTCGGCAATCGGGCTCATGGCAAGAGTTCCCGCGGGTAGACGATGGCCGTCGCGCCCTCGATCTCCATGACGTCGACCAGAGACCCCGCCGGAATCACGTGATCGTCGTCGAGCGTGCGCGCCGACCATTCCTCCCCGGAGAGCTTGATGAGCCCGTGAGAGGCGGTGACTTCCTTGATCACCACGGCCTTCTTCCCGACGAGCGCATCACTGCCATCGCGCACCAACGGAGGCTGACTCATGTGCCGCCTCGCGATCGGCCGGATGATCAGCAGCCCGGCCGCTGCGGCCGCCGCGAAAGCCAGGACTTGTAGCAGCCACATTCCGCCGAGGCCGGCGACGACTGCGGCGACTACGGCGGCAGCAGCCAGTAGCCCCAAGGCGAGCGTCAGAGTGAAGAACTCCGCGACGCCAAGGGCCACTGCGGCGACGAGCCACGCGATCCACAATCGAACCGACCTCCCGTCCGGGGCGGTACTTACCAAACTACCGCGCCGGCCTGGTTGTGAACACGTTTCGAAGGCGCATACGCACGCACTGACGAGCGCAGCCGGAGTGACAGACCGATCACGTCGGTGCACCATCGCCGCATGGACGTTCTCAGCAGCCGGATCCTGCTCCGCCCCGTCGATCTACAGCGCACGTTGCGGTTCTACCGTGACGTGCTCGGGCTGGCGATACATCGCGAATTCGGCCCACCGGAGCATCCGGGCACGGTCTTCTTCCTCGGGCCAGGTCTACTGGAGGTGTCGGGCAGCTCGGATCAACCGCCCTCGGGCTCGCTTCAGCTCTGGTTGCAGGTACGCGACGTCCACGCCGAACGCGACCGGCTCGCCGCCGCCGGTGTGACGATCACCCGCGAGCCCCGGCAAGAGCCGTGGGGTCTGATCGAGATGTGGATCGCCGACCCCGACGGCGTGGCGCTCGTCCTGGTGGAGATCCCGTCTGATCACCCGCTACGGCGAGACACCAGGGCGGTCCCTGAAACGTGATCGACAGGGCCTACTGCCGTCCGGGGCGATGTAGGTCCATGTCGATCAATGGTTGCCGGCCGCCGCGGCGTCGATGAACCGAAGGTCGACGAGCATCGGGACGCCGACGCTCACATCGACTTCGGCGGCGACGGCAACATCGGCACCGAATCCGGCGATGGTCAACTCTCGGCCGCTGCTGCACGTCGACAGGGCCTGGGCTATGGACGAGCGCACCGCATCGAAAGCTGCGGCGGCCGTGTGCGCTTCGGGGCTCATCGACGTCACGCCCTGACTCAGGAGAGCCGACACGACGGCGCCGGCTCCCCAGAGGTCTTCCACCGCTGGGCGCAACGACCCGTCGGGCCAGCGCTCCCCAGCGGCGACCAGGGTCACGGCTGTCTCGGGCTCGGTTGCCAGTCGCTCGGCCAGCCATCGGGCGACAGCCGAACGATTGCGCAGCGAGGCGGCGAGTACATCGGCTCCTGCCCCGGCCACCTGGGCGCTGATGGTTGATCCGTTCGGCGACGGCAGAACCAGTCGAGACAACCCATGAGCCGCCTGTACCGACTGCGGCGACAGACTCACGGTCGCCACGTTGCCCGGTCGTTGCGCTTCCAGTCGACCCACCGCGAGCGTCGCGTCGTGCCGGCGGGCGAACTCCACCGCCGAATCGTCCGCCCATCGGTAGGGATACACCTCGGCGCCGATGTCGACGGCCACACTCAATGTCGTGGTGAAACTCAGCACGTCGACGATCACCGCGGTAGTCGCGGCATCCAGGGTGTGCACGGCGCCGACCGGACCCCACTCCACGCGTACCCGCGCATGGTCCTGGCTGTGGGGGCCCGGCACGGCACCCTCCTCGACCTGGTGACCGACAGGGAACTGCTACTGCCCGACGATAGTAGTTCCCTCGCCGATCACGTCTCAGGTACGCACCAGCTGAAGTTCGGTGAACGCGTCGTCGATCAACCGCTTGTTGTGGCGCATGACCTCCGTCGGCATGGTGAAGATCGACACCAGCCACCAGATGCCGAAACCCTGCAAGGTCAGCAAGGCGATCACCGCTTTGGGCCATTCGCGCTGGTAGACGTAGGAGATCGTGGGCGACAAGACCGTTGTGAGGATCCACGCCAGGACCACGCTGCGCGGCTGCCGGGTCTGGTACATGCGACGGAAGAGGATGCGGTCGCGTTCGTCGGCGATGGCGGCAAGGGCGACATCGAGGTGCCGGTCAGCGGCCCTGGCCGGGCCGCGGAAGAACCAGATCGCTCCCGCCACCCAGGCCAGCAAGAGAAGGACGAAGAACAATCCAACGAGATCACCCATGTACATGCTCCTTTGTCAGCACGGTCGCCGAACGAACCGTGGCCAGCGGGTCGCCGGGAGCAGCCCCCGGCAGCTGCTCCCGATCTGACTCCTGTGGGTGCTCGCGAACACGGGAACGTGACAACGCGGCCGAGATCTGGGCGTCGGGCCGCCCGACTGAGGCAGCAGCGCTGGCAACGACAGCGGGCTACACCGTCGGCCGCGCGACGCCGCCGGCCTACTGCGTCAAGGCGCGGACTTCGGCACCGAGCAGGTCGTCGTACTCCTGGACCAGCCGTTCGAACCGTGGATCCGCCGACGGCGAGTCGGCTCGGACGACCGGCTCACCAGCCAGCAACGTGCCCAGGTGCTGCATCGAGATGTCCCACACCGCCGCCGCCCGCTTCACGAGTTCGGCGTCGTCGATCGTGACGTCGAAAACGACCGCACCCCCGCGGTCGGTCGGCTGCAGCTCCCAGCGCAGCATCTCGTCGTTGCCGCCCCAATCCTCGGGGAGGCGCAGCACCAGCCGACGTGGCCGCTCGGCGTCGATGACCTCACCCTCGGCGGTATGGCCGTCGGGGAACCGCACCGTCACGACGCCTCCCGCCACCGGGTCGATCGTGGCTTGCCACGGCGCCCACGTAGACAGTTCGTCATCGTCGGTCAGGGCCTGCCACACACTGTGACCGTCGTGGTCGTAATGCGCCGACAGCCGCAGGGTCAGCCGACCGGCCTCGTCGAGGCGCACGTCGGCATCGAACACAGCTCCCGCGGACACGGCGCCCAGGCTACCCGGCGGCCCGATGCGCCCGATCAGCCAGCGCCCGCACGTGTTCGGCGAGCTCCGGCGGCTCGTGCACGGTGAACTCACATCCGAGTACGACCAGCCGACCCGCCAGCCACTCCATGGAATCGTCGCGAGAGACATCCAGTCGGCAACGATCACCGTCGACTGGCACGACGTCGCCCGGCTCGTCACCCAGTCGGCCGGCGATCCGCGACACCGGAGCGTCGAACGTCACCGCGACGCGATACGTGGGCGTTGCCCAGTCCGACCGTCGGCCGGCGACATAGGCGGCAGCGTCGCGCGCCGGGAGCTCCCGCGGAACCACCCGGGACCCGGTCGGCTGTGGGCGCAAGACGCGATCGACGCGGAACGTGCGCCAGCCGTCCCGGTCCACGTCGTAAGCCACGAGGTACCAGCGCCGCCCGGACGACACCAGGCCGAACGGTTCGGTCAACCGAGAGCTTTCCGTCGCATCGCCGGCCCGGTAGGCGAACCGCACCTTCTCCCGATTCGACACAGCCGCAGCAAGCGTCACCAACACCTCCGGGTCGACCGAGGCGTCCGTGGCAAGTGTCGAGGCCGCGGTACCGAGCGAGCGCACGCGATACCGCAGCCGAGGCGGCAGGACCTGCTCGAGCTTGGCCAGCGCCCGCACCGACGCGTCCTCGATGCCCACGACGGCGTGGCCCACCGCGGCACGCAATCCGACGGCGATCGCGACCGCCTCCTCGTCGTCGAGCACCAGCGGCGGCATCGCCGCACCCGCGACGAGCCGGTACCCGCCGGTGGCGCCCATGCTCGCCTCGACCGGATACCCCAGCTCACGCAACCGATCGACGTCGCGCCGGACGGTTCTCGGGCTCACCCCCAGCCGCGCGGCGAGCTCGCTGCCGGGCCACTCACGCGGAGTCTGCAACAGCGACAGCAAGGTCAGCAGCCGCACCGACGTATCGCTCATGAAGCCCAGCATGGATCAGAAGTAGGACCGATTCTGACCTATACCGAACCTAGCGTTGCGGTTCATCGCGAAAGACACCCGCCCGAGGAGAACCGCCATGACCGACGAGATCCGGCCATTCCGCATCGCCATCCGCACGAGGACCTGGAGGACCTGCACCAGCGGCTCGCGCGAACTCGCTGGATCGCCCAACTACCCGGCGACCCGTGGAGCCGCGGTGTCCCCATGGACTATCTGCGTGAGCTCGGCGACTACTGGCGCACGGACTACGACTGGCGTGCCCAGGAGTCCACGTTGAACACGTTCGACCAGTACACGACCGAGATCGACAGCCTGGACATCCACTTCGTCCACGTGCGCTCACCTGAGCCGGACGCGCTGCCGCTGCTCCTCACCCACGGCTGGCCGAACTCGTTCGTCGAGTTCAGCCGGACGATCGCGCCGCTGGCCGATCCTCGCCGCCACGGCGGCGACCCGAAGCAGGCCTTCCACGTGGTCGTCCCGTCGATTCCGGGGTTCGGTTTCTCCGATCCGCCCCGCACGCCTGAGATTAGCGTGCGCCGGGTCGCCGAGTGCTGGGCCACGCTGATGGACCGGCTGGGCTATGAGCGGTACGGCACACAGGGTGGCGATCTCGGTGCCTATGTCGCGCCCGAGGTCGCGGTCGTCGCGCCGGATCGGGTCGTCGGCGTGCACATCGACGGTGGGTTCGGTTTCCCCACGGAGGCCGACGTGCCCGGTATGTCCGAGACCGAGCGAGCGGAATGGGACATGATGCAGCAGTGGATGGGCGGCAGCGTCGATCCCCACGCGCTGTTGCGTGCCGCACCGCAGACGTTCGCGGCGGGCTGGAACGACTCGCCGGTGGGCCTGTTGGCGTGGATGGTGCAGAAGTTCCAGGACTTCACCCCGTCCGACGAACCGTTCGAGCGGTTCATCGGACGTGACCAGCTCCTGACGAACACCAGTCTGTATTGGTTCACCGGCACGGCAGCCACGTCGTCGTGGCCGATGTACGACGGGCTCGCCGCGGACGGATTCGCCTGGCCGAAGGGCCAGAACCGGGTGCCATCCGGTGTCTACGGTGGCGGTTCGGATCTGATGCGGAGGCTGGCCGGGCGTGACAACACCATCGTGCACTGGCCGCGGGACAATCCGGGCGGACACCATTTCATCGCCATGAACGAGCCCGCCGCCCACGTCGCCGATCTCCGGACCTTCTTCGACAAGGTCCGATGACGTAGGTTTCCGAGCTGCCCGTCCTTAGAGTCGTAGGGTGAGTTCTGGTTCTCCGCGCCTCGCCGGGTTCGGCCTCGGGTTTCTCATGCTGGCCGCCGGCGTGGCGGGGACCTGGCTGAGCTGGCGCTACTTCGTGGACACCGTGGCCGGTCAGCGTCTCGACGAATCGGCGTTCGCCGGCTCCAAGATCGGGCGCAATACGCTGTGGCGCGCGGCCGAGCCGGTGCTCGAGATCGTGTCGATTCCGTTCGTCGTGATCGTGCTCGTCGCCGCGGCCGTCATCGCCTTCGCCCGGCGTCGATGGTTCCTTGCCCTGCAGGTGACGGTCCTGGTGGGCGGTGCGAATCTGACCACGCAGGTGCTCAAGCGAGTCGTGTTCGACCGGCCCGACCTGGCGAGCGAGATCACCGCGCCGGGAAATTCGCTCCCCAGCGGGCACACGACGGTGGCTGCCAGTGTCGCCGCCGCGCTGCTCCTCGTCGTGCCGCGGTCGGCCCGCCCGGTGGTCGCCGTCCTCGGTGGTGGATACGCGGCTGTCACCGGCGTCTCCACGATGGTCGGCGGCTGGCACCGTCCGTCCGACGTGATCGCCGCCTTCGCCGTGGTGCTGGCCTGGGCCGGCCTCACGACGATGCTCACGGCGGTGAGCAGTCCCGAACGCGCACCTGCTGACGGCTCCGGAGCGGCGGCGACAAAGGTCGTGGCGACCTTGCTGATGTTCGGCGCCGTGGTCGCCGGAGGGTTCGCGGTTTCGGCACTGTTGCGTACCCAGGACAGGTTGGACACCGTCGGCGCACTCACCGGTCGTTCTGATCTGGCGACCGCCTATGTGGGCTCTGCGTTCGGCGTCGTCGCGGCCGCGGCGGCTCTGTTCGCCGCGGTGCTCGTGGCCCACCAGATCGCCGCGGGCGCCAGGCTGTCCGCCACCTCCGGGACCAGACAGGTGCAGCCCGCGCGGTGAGGCGAACCGTCTCGTCTACGTCAAACCGGGCGGCGCGACCACGTGGAAAACAGCAGCTCTATTCCGTTCCGAGAACACGCGTTCCAAAAGTTGCTGAAAAGTGATGGTCAAGAGTTGACATACTCTTCTGGGCAGGGCTACACAACGGGGCCGCCGAGCGGCAGACTGGCGCAATGACCTCTCGTACACCGGCCGCGAGGCCTGTTCTTCCTTCGAGTCCGTTCCAACCGGTCAGCGCTCCCCCCATCGAGAAGTTCGCTATCGACGACATGCTCACCCATGATCGCCACGGTCTGGGACGGGTCGTCGGCATTCGTGGTGACAACGAAGTACATGTCGATTTTGGTTCCGCCGTACGCCGTATTTCGTTGCCGAATCCGAAAGTGACCAGGCTCTGAATCAACCGTTGACAGGATCGGTCGAGCCACTTTCACCTGCGGCCGACCGCCGCGCCACGATGGTCGCCGGTCGGCCGCACATGTCCTGTCCTTGACCGTCGCGTTCCCCGGCTGGGAGCGTCAATATGCCGAACCGCCACCGGTGTCGTCAGGTGCTTGTTCGACGGCGTGGCCGGTGGCGTCGACCACGAACCACACGTCGTTGACGCCTTGGCCTTCGACGTCGCCTGCGGCGTCGGCGGCGTAGTAGTACAGCGGCCAGTCGCCGTAGGTCGCCTGCACCGTGCCGTCGGCGCGTTCGATGCTGCCCAGCAGGTCGGCATCCACACCGTCACCGGCGTCCGGCTCGCCTTCGAACACCGGCCAGGCGTCCAGGCAGTTGCCCTCACAGACGCTCTCACCGGGAGAGTCCTCGGTGAACAGATACAACGTCCGGCCCTCGCCGTCGACGAGGATCTCGCCGAGCGACGTGTCGGCCACCTCCACCCGGGTCGAGTCGGCAGCCTCCGCACCGGCGTCGCCACTGTCGTCTGAGCCACAGGCGGCGGCTCCCAACACCGCGACAGCGCTCATCGCCGTCCATGCCAGCTGAATCGAGCGATTCATGCGGCCTCCCCACAATCGTGGACCGGCGAGCGCTGGCGGTATCGGGCGTCCAGGACCCCAGCCGTCCATGCCATCCAGGCTGTCCAGCCCGGTCAGGTCTCCTTCTCACCGAGTGATACGTGGTGGGCTCGCGCAGGGATTGCGCCGTGTGCGTATGCCGAGTGTGTATGCCGAGTGTGATGCCGAGTATGAGAAGGTCTCGTTCGATGAGCGACGTGACGTATCCGGAGGTCGGCGCCACCCGCGACAGCCGTGAGTTGCCGGCGGGCTACCGGCATGCTCGCCGCACCGCCCCCATCGGCTCCGGCGTGTCCGCGTTCCACCGGGCCGCCCACGGTGTCATGACCTGGCAGATGCATCGACGCTGTGGGATGCGGGTGAACGCGACGTCGTATCGAGCGGCGCCAGGGGTCGAGGTGACGACCTCGCTGGGGCTCGGCCCGCTGCGCTTGAGCATGCCATGCAAGGTGGTGTGGACCGTGGAAGAGCCCCGCCGGGTCGGGTTCGGCTACGGCACCTTGCCGGGACATCCCGCCACTGGCGAGGAGGCCTTCGTCGTGGAGATCGACGACGAAGGCGCCGTCCGGTTCACCGTCACGGCGTTCAGCCGCCCCGCCACCTGGTACGCGAAACTCGGCGGCCCGTTGACCGTCCTGGCGCAGGATCTCGCCGGTCGCCAGTACGTCTCCGCCACCCGTCGGCTGACCGACGAGGCCGTGGGCCCACCCCTATGACCCCCGGCGCCATCGAGAAGGTCCTGTACATCGCGCCGGAACGACTCGAGCGGTGGCTCGCCGGATTCGAGCAGCGCCACGGTCGTGGCCACGTTCTCGCCGGCGCCGAGACCGTCACGGTCGACGCCGAGGACGGCGCCCGGGCGGAGTGTTCCGTGCCGTTCCCGCCGCTCGTCGTCGATGACGACGCCGCGTACGGCGGTCTCGTGGCGCACGCGAGCCGGGCGCGCCGGGTCGGCGTGCTGCTGGTTCGCCGCGGGGGCCACGCCGCCGGCGTGTTCGACGGCACCACGCTGGTGGCGTCGAAGGTGGGTTCCCGGCATGTCCAGGGCCGCACCGCCGCAGGCGGGCAGAGCCAACAGCGATTCGCCCGCAGACGGGCCAAACAGGCACGTGAAGCGTTCGAGGCCGCCGCCGACGTCGCCGCGCGCATCCTCGTTCCGCACGTTCCCGACCTGGATGCCGTCGTCACCGGCGGTGACCGGGCCGCGATCGACAGCGTTCTCACCGATCGGCGGCTGGCGGCCATCCGCGATTTGGTCACCGGGCCGCTGCTGAACGTCGGGGATCCGAAACTGACCGTACTGAAGTCCACGCCGGCGCAGTTCCGAGCCGTACGGATCAGGTTGGCCGAGCCGGAGTGACCCGGGTCGCGGCCGCACGAACCGAGCGAAATCCTGCACTCTGGCGAGGGGTTTGCCCACCACCCGATCGGGCAGGCATAAGTTAGCCACTGACATGGTTGCACTGACCAACGTCGTCGAGAGGAAGATCAAGCATGGCCACGTACTCTCTCCCGGATCTGCCCTATGACTACGGTGCGCTCGAGCCGCACATCTCCGGCCAGATCATGGAGCTGCACCACTCCAAGCATCACCAGACCTATGTGAACGGCACCAACTCGGCGCTCGAGCAGATGGAAGAGGCCCGCGCGGCCAACAAGCTCGAGACGGTGAACCTGCTGCAGAAGAACCTGGCCTTCAACCTCGCCGGGCACGTGAACCACACGGTCTTCTGGAACAACATGTCGCCCGAGGGCGGCGAC
Organism: Haloactinopolyspora sp.; assembly: GCF_027324685.1. Classification (NCBI taxonomy): domain Bacteria; kingdom Bacillati; phylum Actinomycetota; class Actinomycetes; order Jiangellales; family Jiangellaceae; genus Haloactinopolyspora; species Haloactinopolyspora sp. The sequence continues at coordinate 12,766 of NZ_DAHVSH010000036.1, read as the reverse complement.
AAGCCCGACGGCAGCCTCGGCAGCGCCATCGACGAGTTCTTCGGCTCGTTCGACGGCTTCCGTGCGCACTTCTCCGCCGCGGCGCTGGGCATCCAGGGCTCGGGATGGTCCATCCTGGCGTGGGAAAGCCTCGGCCAGCGCCTCGTCATCGAGCAGCTCTACGACCACCAGGGCAACCTCGCCGCAGGTACCGTGCCGCTGCTCATGCTCGACATGTGGGAGCACGCGTTCTACCTGCAGTACAAGAACGTCAAGCCCGACTACGTGGAGGCGTTCTGGAACATCGTCAATTGGGAGGACGTGGCCACCCGGTTCGCCTCTGCCCAGACCAAGACCACGGGGTTGATCGCGCCCTGACCTCAGGGCGCCGATGCCGACGTGGCCGCTGAACGATGTTCAAGCCACCACCAGAGCCGCCGCCGCGCCAGCGCGACAAGGTCCGTATCACGACCATCGTCGCGCTGGCGATCGGTTGGGTCGTCGCGCTCATCGGCTGGCTGCTCACGCTGCTGTGAGGAGCAGACGCGTGCGGTGTGCCCAGGCTCACACCGCACGCCGTCACGCGCCGAGCCGTCCGGCGCGTCGTCTCGATGTCATGACCGACCATCGAGAGGACCCCACGATGAGCCAGCGGCTCAACTTCCGCAAGGTAGCTCCTGAGGCGTACAAGACGGCGAGGACTCCAGGAGGTTGTTCGCCGTCGCCGCCTGGCTCGACGCCCCGTTCTTCACCGATCAGGAACGCGCGCTCGCGCTCACCGACGCCGTCACTCGGCTCGACCCGGACAGCGTCGCCGACGACGTATGGACCGAGGCCACCAAGCACTGGATCGAGCGCGAACTGGCCGACATCTTGACCGCGGTCGCCACCATCAACGTATGGAACCGCAGCGGTCTGTTCCTCACGGCCAACCCGGCGAAGATCGACCGGTTCGTCCGCGCGCATCGCGCCAGGTGAGCCGACTCACGACGCGATCAGCTCACGCGGCAACCAGCTCACGCCGAGACCAGTAGGCGCCGTCGAACCGCGCGTCGGCCGCTGCCTGGCCGTCCCAGACGAAGGTGATCAGGTACTCCCGGAGCTCGGCGACGAACGTCGCTGTCGTGCTCGCGTCGAAGCCGGCGATCATCGCCAGCGCTTCGATGTCGGCCACCTCGGCGTTGATCACCGCGAGCGTCATCTCGTCCGGGTCGAGCCCGCATGCGCGGGTGAGGCTGGCGATGGTCTCGCCCCGCTCCAGCGCGGTGGACAAGGCCTTCGGGGTGACACCGAGATGTTCGGCCGCCGTCGTCATCGCATACATGACCCGTCTCCTCCCGAAGGGGATCTCCCCTCGTCACGACGATGATCGTGGACGAACCTGAGAGGTTCCGTAAGCGATCCTGAGAGAGCACTATGAGTCTCGACGACGTCGTCGGGAGTGGACATGTCACGCCACGGGAAGCGCGGGCCGCGCTGGTGGGTGCGCCCGTTGACCGCCGCCCGGCACGGCGCGGACACGATCGTGCCGCCGCGGGACGCTCTTGCTCAGGCCCTGCTGATCGTGGTCGCCATCGCCCCGGTGGCCGCAGTAGCCGGCCTGGTCGCCGGCTCCGACGCCGTCCTTGCCGTACTTCTGGGCCTGGCCTCGGGTGCAGGCGTTGCGGTCGCGACACCGAGTCCGCAGTGGCGGGCGGCCCTCGTGGTGGCGACGGGAATCGTCGCGGCAGCCGGCGCGGCCGGTCATGGCCATGCCGTCGCGGTGGCGGTGATCGTGGCGCTGGCGGCCGTCGTGCAGGCTCCGTTCTCGATCCGGGTCGGCGCGGTGGCGACGATGCTGCCCGCTGTCGCGGCGACCTTCGGATCCGTCGGCGGTCAGTGGTACGTCGCCGGTCTGTGGTCGGCGGCCGGCGCGGCAGCGATCACGATCGTGGTCACCGTCATCAACCTGACCGGACCGTCCGAACCGGTGCCCAGCGCGGTGGCCTGGCGGCATGCGGTCGTGACGGCGCTGGCCGCCGGGACGGCCGCCGGCCTGAGCGTGCACTGGTCGGTGCCCCACGGGTACTGGGCCGTCGTCACCCTCTGCGTGGTGCTGCATCCGGTCCGCGGCGAGACTTCGAGACGCGCGCTCGACCGCTTCGCCGGAACGGCGACCGGTGCCGTCCTGGCCGGCGTGTTGGCGACAGCCTTGCCCGTCGGGGCGGGCTTGGCGGTCGCGGCGGTGTGCGCGCTGCTGATGCTCGGCTGGTCGGTCGCGGCGAACGAACGCAAACAGTTGATCTTCCTGACGCCGGTCGTCGTCCTCGTCGGCTCCTCCGGGCTGTCGTCGACGGCGCTGGATCTCGCCGTCGGGCGGACGGTTCTGTCGACGCTGGGTGCCGCCGTCGCCGTGGTGCTGGCGCTGGCGCTGCATGCCTACGAACGACGCCGGCGCCCCCGACCGGTGCCCGAAGGTGATGGCTGAGCGGGCGACCTCCACCCGGCGTTCGCATCGCCCGCGTGTCGCGACGCGGTTCTCGGGTATGCCCCTCGTGACAGCACCGCGATCGGAGCCGGCCCGGACGAAGGAGCTGCTGGTGATGCTGGAAAACCAGACCAGGGACGCTGCGGCGCAGCCACGCGAAGACGTCCTGGCCCACGTGGACGCCTGGTGGCGTGCGGCGAACTACCTGTCCGTGGGTCAGATCTACCTACTCGACAACCCGCTCCTGCGCACACCGTTGCAGGCCGAGCACATCAAACCTCGGTTGCTCGGCCATTGGGGCACGTCGCCGGGGCAGAACTTCCTGTACGCACACCTGAACCGCGTCATCGCCGAGCGCGACCTCGACATGTTCTACATCGCCGGTCCCGGTCACGGGGGGCCTTCGCTGGTGTCGGCGGCCTGGCTCGAAGGAACGTACAGCGAGATCTACGGACATGTCGGCGACGACGAGGACGGGTTGCGCACGCTGTTTCGTCAGTTCTCGTTCCCGGGCGGGATCCCGAGCCACGTCGCGCCTGAGACACCCGGCTCGATCCACGAGGGCGGAGAGCTGGGTTACGCGCTCGCCCACGCCTACGGCGCGGCCTTCGACAACCCCGGCCTGACCGTGGCCGCCGTCATCGGCGACGGCGAGGCCGAGACCGGGCCGCTGGCCACGGCGTGGCACAGCAACAAGTTCCTCAACCCGGTGACCGACGGTGCGGTGCTGCCGATCCTGCACCTCAACGGGTACAAGATCGCGAACCCCACCGTGCTGGCGCGGATTCCGCGTGCCGAGCTCGAAGCGCTGATGGTCGGCTACGGGCACGTGCCGTACTGGTTCGAGGGCGGATTCGACGGCGAAGATCCGATGGCCGCGCATCGACGCTTCGCCGCTCTGCTCGACGACGTCCTCGACCACATCGCCACCATCCAGCGCGACGCCCGGGCCGGCGAGTCGAGCGAGCGCCCCGCGTGGCCGATGATCGTGTTCAAGACGCCGAAGGGCTGGACCGGGCCGAAGCATCTGGACGGCCACCCGATCGAGGACAACTACCGCTCGCACCAGGTTCCGCTGAGCAACGTCCGCGAGGATCCTGCGCAGACCCGCCGGCTCGAAGAGTGGATGCGTTCGTACCGTCCGGAGGAGTTGTTCGACGATGACGGCCGCCTGCGCGCCGACATCGCGAGCGTCAACCCGTCGGGGAACCGGCGGATGAGCGCCAACCCGCACGCCAACGGCGGCCTGCTCACCCGGGCCCTGAAGCTGCCGGACTTCCGGAACTACGCGGTCGATGTCCCGACGCCCGGGGCCTCCGTGGCCGAGCCGACTCGTGTGCTGGGCGGATGGTTGGCCGACGTGGTCAAGGCGAACCCGACGAACTTCCGGGTCTTCGGCCCGGACGAGACCGCATCGAATCGGCTGAACGCGACCGTCGACGCCGCCGACAAGACCTGGATCGCCCAGACGCTGCCCACCGACGATCACCTGTCGCCGACGGGCCGGGTCATGGAGGTGCTCTCGGAGCATCAGTGTCAGGGCTGGCTCGAGGGCTACCTGTTGACCGGCCGGCACGGCGTGTTCAACTGCTACGAAGCGTTCGTGCACATCGTCGATTCGATGTTCAACCAGCACGCGAAGTGGCTCAAGGTGACACGCGCCATCCCTTGGCGGGCGCCCATCCCGTCGCTGAACTACCTGCTGTCGTCGCACGTGTGGCGCCAAGACCACAACGGCTTCACGCACCAGGATCCCGGGTTCATCGACCACGTGGTGAACAAGAAGGCCGACGTCATCCGGGTGTATCTACCGCCGGATGCGAACACGCTGCTCTCGACGTACGACCACTGCCTGCGCAGTCACGACTACGTCAACGTCGTGGTGTCTGGCAAGCAGCCGGGACCGCAGTGGCTGACCATGGACGAGGCGATCGCGCACTGCGCCCGCGGGATCGGGATCTGGGAGTGGGCCAGCACCGACGACGGCGAACCCGACGTGGTTCTGGCCTGCGCGGGAGACATCCCCACGATCGAAACGCTGGCCGCCGCCGACCTCCTGCGCCAGTACGTGCCCGAGTTGCGGGTCCGGGTGGTCAATGTCGTGGACCTGATGCGCCTGCAAGATGAGCACGAACACCCACATGGGTTGCCGGAGGCTGAGTTCGATGCGCTGTTCACCGTCGACAAGCCGGTGGTGTTCGCCTACCACGGCTACCCGTGGCTCATCCACCGGCTGACCTACCGGCGAACCAACCACCCCAATCTGCACGTGCGCGGCTACAAGGAGGAAGGCACCACCACGACACCGTTCGACATGGTGATGCTCAACGATCTCGACCGGTTCCACCTGGTCATGGACGTCATCGACCGCACGCCCAAACTCCGCGGGCGACTGGCCGGGCTGCGCCAGCAGATGGCCGACGCTCGGCTGCGCGCCCGCCAGTACACCCGCGAGCACGGCAAAGACGATCCCGAGATCAGTTCGTGGGCCTGGCCGGCGGCCAGGGAGCTCGGCGTCTCGATCCCGGAGGCCGACGACACCGCGGCCGACCTGGCCGACTCCGGTGAGCGGTGACCGCCGGACGGCTCCGGTAGCGACGACGTCCTAGGCGAGGTCGGCCTGCATGACGTGGAAGGTGCGCGTGACGGTGAACCCCGTCTGCAGATAGAGCCGGCCGGCCGGGCTCTCGGGCCCCGTCCACAGGAACCACGCTCCGTGCAGCCCTTCGGCACGCATCCGCCGCAACGTCGCGTGCAAGAGGATCTTGCCCAGGCCGAGCCCTCGACGCGTCTCGCGCACCCCGATCGGGCCGAAGCGCTCACGCAGGCCGCGGTATGCGGCGTAGGTGGCGAAGCCGACCACCTCGTGCTGAGGGTCGCGGACGAGCACGACCCGGTCGGGCCGGCCGTGCCGGACGACAGCCTGCCGGACGGCTTCACCCCAGTCCGGTGCCATCTCACCTGCGGCGAAGGAGATCACGTCGGGCAGATCATCGGCCTGAGCGGGCGTGACGACGTAACCTTCGGCTTCGCGGTCGCGCTGGCGTTCGATGACGTCGTCGGGCGTGGAGTAGGTGGCCAGGCCGAAGTCCATCGCGACCGGTTTCGACATCGTGCGGAAACCGTGCCGCTCGAGCAGCCGCAGCCCGTCCGGATACCGGTCGGCGTCGAGCCCGGGCAGGAAGTAGGCCGGCGGGTAGCCGGAGAAGTTGACCCAGCGCGAACCCGCGGCCCGCAGGAAGTCCTTGGCCCGTTCGATCAACTCGCCACCGATGCCGCTGTTGCGCTCCCCCGGGTGGACTCCGCCAATGGTGATCCATCCGCCGTCGGGATCGACCGGGATGCCCACGGTCTGCCGTGCTCGGACGGCGTAGACGAAGCCGAGCAGGCCGCCGGCTCCCCGAGCGGGATCACCGCTGTCGGCGATGATCAGCCCGGCCGGATCGAAGTTCGTGTCGAGCAGGACGTTCTCGGCGAACCACTCCGGCGAGACGGGATCGGCGGGCTGCGCCGCGGCGATCAGGTCGACCAGGCGGGCACCATCACCCGGTCGGAACGTGCGGTACACGACGTCGGCCATCCGGCCAGCTCCTCTCAGTCCAGCGTGGTCACTCGGCTACCGTCACCGCTGGACAAGGCCACCGCCCGATCCACGCCGGCCAGGCAGCCCCGCATCGTCAGCTGGGCGGTGTAGTAGTCGATGTAGCGGAAACCGTAGGTCTCGCCCCGCGCGAAGGCCTGGCCCGCGATCGCCTCGCTCCACACGTCGAACGCCTCGGCCGAGATCGGTGCGTACGTGTCGGCGGCGAAGCCCTGGTCGTCCTCCCAGTTCTCGGTGTACAGCACCTGTCCGACGCCGTGGCGTTCGCCGTCCTCGGGCGCCCAGCCGGGCAGCCCGGCCAGGAACCGGGCGCGTTCGGCCACGATGCTCGCGTTCTCGTGGTCGGTGTGGATGCTGTGTCGCCAGTGCGCGACGAGGAGGTCGGGCCGGACGGCACGGATGATGCGCGCCAACCGCGCGGCCACGTCGTCGTCGGGGTGGAGAAACCCGTCGGAGATGTCGTCGAAGACGTGGAACTGCGCACCGATCCGTTCGGCGAACGCCGTTCCTTCGGCGATCTTCTGCTTGCGGTATTCGTCGATTCCGAGCCTGGGGTGGCCGCGCTCGCCCGGGGTGAGCGCGACGAGTACCGCTCGGCCACCGTCGAGTACGGTCTGCGCCAGCAGTGGCCCGGCGGCCAGATCCATGTCGCCGATGTGGCCGCCGACGGCCATGATGGTGCGCGGTTTCACGTAACGGTCCTCCTGAGCTGGTCAACGATCTGCGCGCAACGGCGCGACGGAATCGTAGGTGGTTCGGAGCAGTTCGACGGTCGGTTCGTACCGGCGCTGGGCCACGCCGACGAAGATGCAGTCGGCCACCATCAACTGCGCGATCCGCGACGCCATCGCCCCGGATCGAAACGTCGTCTCCCGAACGACGGTCGACAAGGTGAGATCCGCCGTGCCGGCGAGGACGGAGTCGGTTCGGTTGGTGACGGCCACGGTCGTGGAGCCGTGCGCGGACGCGACCCGGAGGAACTCGACGGCTTCGCGGGTCTCGCCGGTGTGCGAGAACGCCACCGCCACGTCGCCGCTGCCGCCGATCGACGCGGCGACCATGGCATCGTGCGCGTCGCCGAAGGCGAACGACACCCGCCCGATGCGCAGCAACTTGCGCTGCAGGTCCGCCGCGCTCCAGCCGCTGGCGCCGACACCGTAGATCGTCGTACGCCCGGCGGCGTCGATCGCGTCGACCACCGCGTCGAGCTGGCCCACGTCCAGTCCGGCCGCGGTCTCCTCGAGGCACAGCTTCTCGGAAAACGCGATCTTGGCGATCATGTCCGCCGTGGAGTCCGTCGGCGCGATGTCGGCGCCGTGACCGTACTCGTCGCCGCGCTGAGCGGTCTCACGACCCAGCTCGGTCGCCAGCGCGATCCGCAACGGGACGTAGCCGGAAAGGCCGAGCGTGCGGCAGAACCTGATGACGGAGGTCTCCGACGTCTCGCAGGCTCGAGCGAGCTCGCTGATGGTGTTTTCGAGCACCACCTGGGGCCGCGCCAGGATGGCGTCGGCGACCCGGCGCATCGACGGCGGGTACGACTCGGCCTTGGCCTGAATGGTGCTCTGGATGCTCACACTGTCCCCCTTTCGGCCGCGACGTCTGGTCCGGAGGCTTCAGCGGTAGAGCCTGATGTCCGGGGGTGGCTGCGGGGCGGGTGGGCTGGCCGCGATGATCTCCTGCGTACTCGCCTTCGCGTCGATGCCCTCGCGTAGCGCCGGCGAGCCCCACAGCAGATCGATGAACGGCGGGCCCTGCTCGTCGTCGCGGGGGCGCCAGGCGAAGTCCTGCGGATACAGCTCGGCGAGCATCGCGATGATGCCGATCCCGGTCTCGACCGGCTCGAACACGCCAGGATCGAGGACGTGCACCTGCACGCCGCGCAGCGTCGACCCAGCCCACTTACCGTGGGTGGGCCGGAACTCGAGGTCGCGGAAGCGCGCTCCCGCGAAGCCCCGCTCGTTCAGCGCTGGCGCGAGCCGCAGGTCGACGTACGGCGCGCCGATGATCTCGAACGGGCGGGTGGTCCCGCGTCCTTCGGAGGCCGTCGTCCCCTCGATCAGTCCTGTCCCGGGGTACACCAGGGCGGTGTCGAAGGTCGGCATGTTGGGCGAGGGCATCACCCACGGCAGTCCGGTGTCGGCGATGCTCATATCCGGCCGCCAGCCCGCCATGACGACGACGTCGACCTTCGGGCGGGCGCCGACCGCGTCCGGCACGTGCTCGGCGGCGAACCACTGCGCCAGCTCACCGGTCGTCAGACCGTGCCGCAACGGAACCGACACCCGGCCCACGAAACTGGAACACGACGGCACCAAGCCCGGCCCGGCGGTCGCCGCGCCCAACGGGTTGGGCCGGTCGAGCACCACGACGGGGACGCCGGTGCGGGCGCTGGAGCACAACAGGTCGTACAGCGACCAGATGTAGGTGTAGAAGCGGACCCCGATGTCCTGCAGATCGAACAGGACGACATCGACTTCGGACTCGGTGACCAGCGCGTCCAGGCTCGCCCCGGACCGCTGATAGGTGTCCAGAACGGGCAGGCCGGTGGCCTCGTCGACGCCGCTGGGCTCACTCTCCCCGGCCTGGACCGCACCCCACATGCCGTGCTCGGGGGTGAACACCGTGGTCAGCGGAACACCGGCAGCGATCAGTGCGTCGAGATCGCGGGTGAGGTCCGGCATGACCGCGGTGTAGTTGGTGAACAGCCCCACCGCGGAGCCGGTCACGAGCGACGGGTCGTCGGCGAGGCGATGTGCCCCGGTCCGAACCCGCGTGGGCGCGTCGACCAGCTGGCTCATGGGGATGCTCCATCCGCAGGGGTGGTAGGCAGTTTACGAATGTAGAGCGAACTCGGTCAATCATTGACGGAGCGTTGGGCCCCTTGCAGCGGTGGGGCGATCGGGCGGGTCGCGGCGATCGGGCCGCGGGAGGCGGTCGCGCTGCCGTCGGCCCGGGATCTGTCGTGAAGATCGTCGTGCTGAGAATCGCCGCTATAGCCCGCGCCCCCGCGCACGACGATCTTCACGACCACGACCACGACAGGTCAAGGCACAGCCATTTCCCGATGGGGATTCGAGCCGCGCGCCATCCGTACGACATGCTGGCCCGTACAAGCCGATGAGAGATTTCGACCACGGCAGCGCGGAGGCCACCTGATGTCCACGAGAATGCGCCGGCTACTGCTCTTCGGCCTGGGCGGACTCGTGACGCTGGCCATCCTGGTCGTCGGAGGCACGTATCTGTACGTCAACGTGATCTCCGACGACGCTCCCGCGCCCTTGGCACTCGACGAATCCGGCGGAGGCGGGGCATCAGTCGCCGACCTCGAGGGAACGTGGACGATCACTCACGACTCCGAGGCCGGCTACCGCGTCGACGAAGTGCTCAACGGACAGGACAACACCGTCGTCGGCCGGACCAACGACGTCAGCGGTCAGATCACGGTCGCCGACGGCGCCGCCACTGACGCCGAGGTCGTGGTGGACATGACGACCGTGACCACCGACAGCGGCAGCCGGGACAGTCAGTTCCGCGGTCCGATCATGCTGACCGACGAGTTCCCGACCGCGACCTTCCGGCTCACCGAGCCGGTCAGTGTGGCCGATATGAGCGGGTCAGGGCCGGTCAGCGTCACTGCGGCCGGAGAGTTGACGCTTCGCGACGTCACCCGGCCGGTCGAGGCCGAGGTCGACGTCCAGAGCTCCGGCGGGGACGTCCAGGTCGCCGGATCGATACCGATCACGTTCGCCGACTTCGGGATCGACCCCCCGAACCTCGGCTTCGTGCGCGTCGAGAACTCCGGCGTCGTGGAGTTCCTGCTGACGTTGGAGCAGGACGGAACGTGACCGGCGCGGCAGGCAGCAGACCCACCGCGCCGGTGAGGTGATTCAGCGGCGCTCGTCGCCGTCGGTGTCCGGTGCGTCCGTCGATGCGCCCGCGTCGTCCGTCGACGCGCCCGCAACGTCCGTCGAGGTCGCCTCGTCGTCGGCGACGGACGTGTCGCTCACCGCGTCGGCCGCAGACGCATCGCCTTCTGCGTCGTCGGCCGTCGAGGCGTCGTCGGCGGCGGACACGCCTCCTGCTGGCTCGTCGCCCGCCGGTGGTGGCGGCGGCGCGGCGCCGCCTGCCGTGGCCGAACCCTCCGTGGAGCCGTCCGCCGTGGCTGAACCCGCAGCCGCTGAACCCGCCGCAGCCCCACCGGCAGCGGCCACACCGGCAGGAGCCTGGTCAGCGGTTGCCTCCTTGCCACGGTTGCGCGCCAGGAAGAACAGCAGCGCAATGATCGCGGCGACGACCACCAGGGCGATCACGATCCAGGCCCAGACCGGCATGCCGCCAGCGCCGGAGTCCTTGGCGCGCGCACTGATCTCGAGGTTTTCACCCGGCTCCGGGACCCACGTGACCGTGGTGCCGTCGAGTTCACCGTTGTGCTCGATGACCTCGCCCGGGAACGTGATGCTCAAGCTCACGTCGAACGACTCCATCATCGCCTCGGGATTGAAATCCGAGCCGAGTTGGTCTTCCAGACCCCCCATGTCGTCGGGGTTGATCTGGCTCATGTCCATCTCGCCGTTGACCACGAATTCGTCGCCTTCGTGGACGATGCCGAATCCGTCGGAGTCCTCGGCGAACTCGGCCAGGTCCGCACCGTTGAAGGTGTATTGCTTGCCCGTGAACTCGTCGTCCTCGTAGTCCTCGACCTCAGCATTGTCAGGCAGGTCGGTTTCCATCTCGTCGAACATCGTCGAGGGGTCTTCGCCCATCGATTCAGCGAAGTCCGACACGGCCTGGTTGAATGCCACCACCATGGTGCCGTCAACCGTGTCATCGGTGTTGAGTTCCAATTCCATATTGATCTTCATGCATCCCGCCAGCGACACCGCCAGCAAAGCTGCACCACACGCGCGTAGCGCATTCGTTCGTCTCATGAGGCGCAGCCTGGCACAACGCTCGCTGTCTGCGCATCTGGACCGGGCAGTTCGATCATCACGTCGTCGGCGAACCTCGGCCCCTCATATCCGGTGATGCCCGACGAATGACCGTCCGCCCGCGGCTGTCGCAGCTCGACGGCATGATGGGGTGATGCGAACCGACGACTTCGCCGACACCGAAGCCCCCACGTCCGCCACCGCTGCGCCGGCCGTCGATGCACCCGACGTCGACGCGGTACGTGCCGTGCTCGATGGACGATGGGCGCAGGCTCGGGCCGCTGTGCGGGGCCTCGCCGACGAGCCACTGTTCCGCCCGGTGTACGGGTTGGACCGCGAACAGTACCGCGACCATGTGTGGCGCCAGGCGCAGCAGCTTGCCGCGCACGGCCACATCCGAGTCGGCTTTCCTGAGGCGCACGGCGGCCAGGGCGACGTCGGCAGCTGGGTCACGATGTTCGAGACGCTCGCGTTCACCGATCTGTCGCTGCTGGTCAAGGCCGGGGTCCAGTGGGGCCTGTTCGGCGGGGCCATTCAGCACCTGGGCACCGAGCGGCACCACCGGCGTTACCTCGACGACGTCATCGCCCTGCGGTTGCCGGGATGCTTCGCGATGACCGAGACGGGACACGGTTCGGACGTGCAGGCGTTGCGGACCACCGCCACCTTCGACCCGGCGACCGACGAATTCGTCGTCCACACCCCGGACGCCGAGGCCCGCAAGGACTACATCGGCAATGCCGCCCGCGACGGCCGACTCGCGGTCGTGTTCGCACAGCTGGTGACCGGCGGTGAGAACCGCGGCGTGCATGCGTTGCTGGTACCGATCCGCGACGCCGATGGTGCCGCGCTGCCCGGCGTCACCATCGGCGATTGCGGCGAGAAGGCCGGCCTACAGGGCGTCGACAACGGACGCCTCACCTTCGACCACGTACGCATCCCGCGAGACAACCTGCTCGATCGCTACGCTCAGGTCGCCGCCGACGGCACCTACACCAGCTCCATCGAGAACCCGAACCGGCGGTTCTTCACGATGCTCGGAACGTTGGTCCAAGGCCGGGTCAGTATCGCCGGCGCGGCCGGAAGCGCGACCAAGACCGCCTTGACCATTGCCGTGCGCTACGCCGAGCGACGCCGCCAGTTCAACGTCCCCGGCACCGACGACGAGGTCACGCTGCTGGACTATCGCGCGCACCAGCGGCGCCTCCTGCCCGCCCTGGCCACGACCTACGCGTTGCATTTCGCCCAGGCGACGCTCGTCGAGCGCCTGCACGCCGTCCTGGGTGGCGAGGACACCCGGGCCCAGCGCGAGCTCGAGTCGCGCGCGGCCGGGCTCAAGGCCGTCGCCACCTGGCATGCCACGGCGACCATCCAGCAGTGCCGCGAGGCCTGCGGAGGTGCGGGGTACATGGCAGAGAACCGGCTGCCGCAGCTGAAGGCCGACACCGATGTGTTCACCACCTTCGAGGGCGACAACACCGTCCTCATGCAGCTGGTGGCGAAGGAACTGTTGACGGACTATCGCGAGCAGTTCGGCAACCTCGACTTCTCCGGCACCGTACGGTTCGTGTCCGAGCAGGTCGTCGAGACCGTCGTGGAGCGAACCGCCGCGCGGTCGCTGATCCAGCGGCTGGTCGACGCCGTGCCTGGCCGCGACGAAGACGCCGATCTGCTGGATCGCGGATACCAGCTGAAGCTGCTGGAGTTTCGCGAGAAGCACATGCTCGACGGCGCCGCCCGCCGATTGCGGGCCGCGTCGGGTTCGCGCGGATCAGCATCGGGGTCCGA